>JAAZFF010000283.1 GCA_012511845.1 Lentisphaerota bacterium | reverse complement strand
GCCCGGTAGCATTGATGAGATAACAGGAGGTCATATTTTTGGTACATTGACAGTAGGCAGCCAACTGCAAACAAACAATGTTACCTTTGGAAATAACAGTAAACTACGTATAATGCTTGATGCAAAGGGGAATCATGACAGATTGACGGTTTATGGAGTTCTTTCATTGGATACGCCCAATGATTACCTGGAGATTATTGTTCCAGAAGATGCCAAACCGAGCACGTATGTGCTGGTTAGTGCGTCCGGTGGTATTACAGGAACATTTGACAATATCGAAATGCCTGTTTCTGGAGTTTCACTCGATTATACGGATGATACAGTAGAGCTAACTGTCCATTCTCCAGGCACAGTCATCATTATTCAATAAATTATGCAATATGAAAAATCTACGATTCTTTTTTTGCTTTCTTGCCCTGCTGTTTTCTTCTGAAATAGTCCTGGACGCAGCTATTCCTGAAGGGCACGTGGTTGCTCTTCCGCCGCCGGAGGCGTTGCCGGATTCCGCAAATCTGATTCCCTGGCCGCAAGCCGGGTATCCGCGCATTGCGGAAGGTTCAGTTGCGGACGCACGAGCCTGGCTGCTTGATGCACCTGCCGGCAAGCACGGTTGGGTGCAGGTGCAACCTGATGGGAGACTGGCATTTGAAGATGGAACACCTGCAAGGTTCTGGGGAACAACGCTGACGTATGCCGGTGCGTTTCCCGACAGCGATGCCGATATCGAGCGCATAGCCGATACCCTTGCTTCATGCGGATATAATCTTGTGCGTTTCCACCACAATGATCTTCCGCATTCAGGTCTCGGATATTTGCGCAATAAAACAAAGGACAGTCCGGCAAGTGCCATAGAGCTGGAGCCTGAAAGCATCGATAGACTTGATAAACTCGCCGCTGCATGTTTCAAACGCGGAATATACATCCATCTGGATCTCGTTGATTCGCGTCCGTTGACTGAGGATGTGGGCATGCCTGGATGGGAAGAATTGGTGAAAATGGAAGATCAGGCGGGATGGAAAGGCGTCTGGCCGCATCCGGCAATGATCGAAGCATGGAAGCGCGCTGCCACTGCCCTGCTGTCACACGTCAACCCGTACACCGGTCGGGCATGGGGTGCTGAGCCGGGAGTAGTTGTAATTGAAGCTCTCAACGAAAATGGACCTTTCTGGGATTGGGGCTTTAAAGTTACAGACTCAATACGTGAGTGGCATGCTGCCGACTGGAATGCCTGGCTGCTTGAACGCTATGGCAACCGTGATGAACTGGCAAAACGCTGGACTGATGTGCTCGGGCGTTGCGGATTGCACAGTGATGAAGATCCGGCGGAAGGTACAGTATATCGTCCAATGCTTGCACCAATTCACGAATGGGATCGGGTAAATACTTCAAAATCGCGTGGTCCGTGCCGGATAAACGATTTTTATGCATATTTGGCAGATCGTACAGAGAGCACACACAGGCTGATGGCGGAACACATCCGCTCATTTGGACATCGTGGTCTCGTCATAGGCTCGCACGAACTGCGCGGCCCTATCAATCAGCTTGCGGAAGCACGTGCTACAGGTATGGTTGCTGCACACCTGTACGCACAGCCGCGCCTAGCCTGGGGTGCGCGTCCCGGAGTAAAGGGCGTTACAATTGAAGGTGTTGACGTTAAAAATAACAACTGGTATGCAAACCTGCCGCGAATTAAGGTTGCGGGGATGCCGGCGTGGAACGGAGAGTGGACAGGCGGTTCATGGACGCGTCGTGCTGATGTGAATCTCGGCGTTGCAACTGCACACGCCTTCCAGCGTGTTGACGGCGGTGCCCAGTTTGGGTTTGTTCAGCGCTGGGTAGGACAGCCCATGCCCGACTTCGACCAGACCTTTCGCTATATCGAATGGCGTGGACGCATTGCGCAATCGTACACAAGCGGTCTCGATCCGACCTGGAGAATAGCCAACATTTTCGGTTCAGCGATGATACTGCGCGGAGATCTTCCGAAATCACGCTATAAAGTTCACATAGCCCTGTCGGCTGAAGATGTCCACGAGCAGAACCTGCATGCGTCAGGCATCAACGGCGGCAGCGGAACAGTTGGCGGAGCGTCATTGTTCCTTCCGCTTATACATGAAGTTGAAACAGCTTTCTTCGACGAAGTTTATGATGGCGATGCAGACATTGTTTTTACAACAGGCCGTTCTGCAAGCGGAGATTACCGGGCTGCCAAACATGGAATCATACTTGGCGATAATCCATGGTGCGATCGCTACCACCAGAAACGAGACCTCGCTGCGCCGGCACGTATACTCCACCCTGAACTTCATGTCGAGTCGCTTGCGGATGCAGATTTTACAGTCAACTGGCCTTACGAAGTCCCGCGTACACTCAAAAAAATATCAGTTGAAGCTGCCCTTGCAGTGGAAAGTCTGCCGAAGGGGGCTATGCCGATAGGATTGTCTGCCGATGGCAAATGGACACTTGGCTGGTGTGACGGGCGTTTTCTTGTGCTCCCGAATGCGGCTGTGTACGGCGATACAATTGCTGATGCCCGATGGCTTTACCGCCTCTATCTCGCTGCGGCGAAGCGGTGGGATCTCGGTCTTGAAAACAGGGTCGACAGTGCAGAGTATCTCAGTGACAACGGCGTGCTCGTGACCGACTGGGCAACAGGCACCCAGATAGTTGACAGCCCGAATACACAGGTGATATCAGGGTTTGCCGGATATCGTGCAAAAAATGAAACAGCCAACATGTCGCTGAGCGTTGACAGTCCATACGCTGTGGCAGCTCTAACATCGACAGATGAAAATCCGATATCAAAAGCAAAACGAATGTTGCTTGCGGCAATGGGGCGTGTAGCCAACACGGGGATGGAAATATCAACGAGCAAGGACGGTCCCAGGCTCACCAAAACCGGCTCAAAACCTACACGTGTTGAGTGCTTGCATGGGGAATTGCGCCTGCACGGACTTGTAAATACAGATTTGGAGGTTTTCGCTCTCGATTCAGAAGGTCGCCGACAGATGCTTGTGCCTGTGAAGCGTGAAAACGGTGGCATTGTCCTGACTCTGACACCGGAATGGAAAACAATATGGTTTGAAGTATGCGAAAAAGGAACAGATGGACCTGTCTCACCGGGTGGTTTCAAACAACCAGCCGGACCTGCAGGGCTGTTGCCGTCAGAAGAGCCGCAACCGGGAACATTGTCGCTTGAAGACTATATTGCTGCTATAAGTGCTGTTTCACACGAGGAAGAAAAGGTGCCGGAGCTGACATCTCCTGACGGTTTGACCAGACTGCCGATGACGCACCCGGAAGAATGGAAGTCATATCAGGCATACAACAATCTTAAAGTTGAAACTGCTACCCGTGAAGATGGCACTCCCATCCTGCGCTGGCGCGTCGGCGGGCACACACAGGATTGGAGCGGGGGAGGGTGGTGGAACGTTACTCCTCTCGGAGGACTGAAGCAGGAGGATGTGGCAGGTTTCGCATTTGAGTTCTGCGGCGACGGTACAATGCCTCGGGAGATGTACCTTACGCTGAAGCTCAGCAATGGAAATTCCTTCAAAACACGCAACATATCGGAATTGTTCGAAGATGTCTCGTGGCGTGAAGTGGTGTTGCAGGCAGGGGACTTCAGCGGCAAGGAAGGAATTGTTGATTTTTCCAAAATTACAAGGATCGATCTCGCTTGCGTCGGACCGCTTATGGAATCACGCCATGTTGCTGAAATAGGTGCATTCCAGCTACTGACGCGCGGTGTTGCTGAAGTCCGTGTAGAGACTCTGGCAGGTTCGCTTCCTGAACCGGTTTCTTTGAAAGCTCCGAGTCTCGTAATTCCGTTTGTTGAAGCTGCCGACATTGTGCCTGATGGAGATCCTTCAGAACCGGCATGGGCGAAGGCTATC
>JAAZFF010000282.1 GCA_012511845.1 Lentisphaerota bacterium | reverse complement strand
GGATATGTGTCCGACAAATGTATCGCGAAATATTACATCAGTGTCGGCGCGGCAGAGCACTTTATTGTCTTCATCTCCCGCAGTAATGCTGAAAATGAAATTTGTAGCAGCAATGCCCGACTGCGGATGCCTTGCGGAGGGCACAGTTGCTGTTGCCCCGGCTGTTGCCTTCTCGTATTTAAAATTTACATTGCCGCTTATAAATGTACCATCCTCGAGCACAGCTATTTTTTCTTCATCAGCATTCAAAACAGAAAGGTTGTCAGTTGAAATGATCGCCTGTGCTTTTAAAGCAAGCTCTGACAGGGATAGAAATCCGTGAGCGGCAATCGATGGCTCCGATGCGAACAAGATGGTGTTCCCGAATTTTAAAGTGAAGGGTTTTTCCGGAGTAATATTCGTAATAGAGGCGTCAAAAAGATTAGTAGCATAATTAAACGAAGCCATGAGCGGTGAATTTGTTCCTACAGTAATATCAGCTACTGCTGAAAATGTCTGCTCAGCCGGACTGCAAACTATATTTGCAGAATTTAGCAATATGGGGATACCGCTGAAACTTCCACCGAGTTCCTCCACGATAGCATTGAATGATGCTCCCGTTCCATAAGCCGTTATAGTTGGTTTTATGGAAACCGGTCCTGACGATGTATAGACTGAAGTATTCAACAATGTTGAAATATCGAACTGCGCCAGCTCACTTCCATTGAGCCTGATCATGGCTTCCGACATGATGTCTGCGTTGAAGCCGTATATGGATGCGGGAATTGCACGACGCATTATATATGGGAGGGAGTAAGATGAAACTATACCGTTGAGCGTGAATTTGATTGTCTGGGACTCAATGTCGCACAATGCACTGAGGGAAATACGGTTTGATGCAAGCATTGCTGTTATGTCGGCATTAATGGACTTCCACAAGTTCCCCTCGTTAGTATCTGCCTTTATCTGTACCGGCAAAACGATGAGCTCATCGCCCGTGTTGACAACTATACCTCCATCTAATTGGAGTTTTGAGATTTTTATAGGCAGATTCTCAAAAAAATCTAATGAAAACGGTTCTGAAGTTTCGCTTTTGGGGAAGAGTTCTGTCAGCGGTATCAATATTGCACCGTTTGTTGCAACAGCCTTTACTGACAGGCCTCTTATTTTTATCGAATCGATTTCTTTTTTAAAAAGTCTGTAAGGGTTGTATTCGAGAATGCAGGAATCTATACGAATGGAGAAATCGTCGGGTAGTGCTTCATCATGAAAAATCAGGGAAATATCGCTTCTATAGAATCCCACATGGGAGAGTCTGAACTCTGCCACATCGCCTTCCGGCAATATTCGTTTGAGCGTTCTGTTGATTTGCCAGTTTATGAACGGTGTTGTAAAAAACATCAGTATTACGGCACAAAGCGAGAAAATGCTCAGCAATAATGGGAGCCTGCTTTTTCTTTTTCTCTTATTTGACTTTTTCATTTTCCGGAAATTTTGCATATGTTATATTACGTGCAGACAACATACATTTTGCATTTTGTTGTGGTAAATTACAATAAAATAAGATTTTTTTGAATTTAGTTGCCAAAGAACAAAATTTTCATTACTATTGTTCGAGTTTTATTCAGGAGATAACATGGAATACTTGCTACTTATAATAGGCGCAGTTTTTGTAAACAACGTAGTATTTTCG
>JAAZFF010000281.1 GCA_012511845.1 Lentisphaerota bacterium | reverse complement strand
GGTATAGAGGGACTGAAGAAATTGAAGGTGCAAACCTGCCGGTTTTAAACCTTTCAGGGCTCAAGCGTGGAGATGACGCTGTTTACTACATCGACATCTCATCAACACTCTGTGGCATTGAGAAAAAATGGGATTCTAGCGGCGTGGGGCTCCAATTATTACGGGGTACTAGTCCTTCCCGCAGGTTTGTTTGACGCTGTAAAAATAGATGCCGGGTACTATCACAGCCTGGCATTGAGGGGCGATGGTACTGTAGTCGCCTGGGGTGATGAGTCTGTGAGTCTTAATATTCCAGCGGGTTTGAATAATGTAGTTAGTGTTTCAGCTGGATACGATAACAGCATAGCACTAAAGTCCGATGGAACTCTTGCTATATGGGGGGGCAATAACCACGGTCAGGCTGACCTTCCATCTGATTTAAGTGATGTTCTGGCTATATCATGTGGAGATCAATACAATCTTGCACTTAAAGAAGAGTTTGAACATAGCCCTGTATATCGATTCTGGTCTGACAAATACAAAGGTCATTTTTTTACTATTTCCGGAGATGAAAAAAACCATATCGTCAACAATCTTTCGCATGACTGGAAATACGAAACAGTTGCTTACAGGGCGTACAAGATACAGAAAAGTGGCACAGTGCCCCTCTACCGCTTCTGGTCTGAACGTTACAAAGGGCACTTCTTTACAATTTCGGAAAATGAGAAGAACAACATAATCGCAAATCTTTCCCGCGACTGGAAATATGAAAAAATTGCGTATTATGTTTATCCGAACAGCACCGGCAGCGCTGTCCCTGTTTATCGTTTCTGGTCGAATCGCTACAAGCATCATTTCTTTACGATCTCGGAAAGTGAGAAGAACAACCTGATAGCCAATTTCTCGCACGATTGGAAGTATGAAGGAATTGCTTTTTACGCATTACGTAAAAGACTTAATTTACCCGGCATGACCATTAACACTGTAAGCACTGGTAGTGTACCCGAAGCAGGCCTTGAAACAGCATCACTGGAAAGTGCTGCCGGCGATACACTCTCAGTTTATGAGGCTGGCGGCGACGTTTCTTCTGCGAGTGCGGAAGGATACTCTGTTGCGGGTTTTGCTGCAACCGGCGACAACTTTTCCAGCGACATGGCTGGTGTAATTTCAAGCATTACATTCCCCATAGAAGGGTCAGGCTCCAGGGTTATGGCATATACGTATGACGCGCAAGCCGATGACTGGGTTGCGGTACTAGATGAAACCGGTGTTCCCTGTGAAGTTACGCTTGATATCAGTGAAACAGATGGAGACTACCACCTGGCAGTGTTTGCCCGGGATGAAGGAGCAGATATCTGGGAACTGGCATACAGCAGCGTACTTGAAGTGCGCTCGAACATGCCTGATCAATCGGAATTGGCGGAGACGTATTTCATGGAAACAGGGCTGAGATGTGTCGGGGTACCCGTCATAAAGCTCCAGATTCCGGAAGATGGTTATGCGGAGTTGCTGGCGCATTCAGCAGTTGGGGATGTCGAACTGGAGCAAAGCGCAGCAGAAAGCTCCACTGTTGAAATCGAAATACCACAGGTCAATACATGGTATCAGATAATTATCCGCGAGAGCACAGAGGGAGGCGTTTTGAAATCCGCATGGTTGCGACATACACTTCCGGAGTAGCTGCGCACTTGCTTTTCTTGCTAAAACAGAAGATTGACTTCAATTCTTTCTTTAATGTATCATGTAGGTATGTTATGTAAGGATTGATGGTGAGCATATCACCAGGTTTGTCTTGCGCTTGATACATGGTAAATTTATTCAGGAGTAGTTATGGCTAATGAACTTGATGAAATGACCGGTTCGGTAAATGAAGCTGGTCGTGATATTAATGTGATCGAAAAGCAACTGCCGGTAAAAATCGGCTTTGGTTCGACCTTGTTTGAGATTATGCTGTGGGTTCTTGGTGTAGTTCCCGGTTTGATCTTTCTTTTTATGAAAATAGGGGCAAGAAACTACTTCCGCAAGCTGCAACAGAAGATCCAGGCTGATGCTTCACAGATAGACAACTTTTTGGAACAGCGCGTTCAAATATTAAGAAATGTGGTACCACTCGTTGAAAGAGCCATTGATCTCGACAAGGATGTGATGAAAGCCGTGGCGGCGTATAGGGGAGGTGCCCAAACAAGCGACAGCCAGAGAAATGCTGTATCAAATAATCTGGATCGGGCTTTCGGACGACTTTTCCCGCAGGTTGAAGCTTACCCCGATCTGAAAGCTCATGCTGCCATTGCCGATGCTATGAAGCAAAACAGTTACCTGCAAAAGGAAATTACTGCTGCCAGAGCTTTGTACAATGATACTGTGAATATGTGGAATTCAGATATTTTCTCCTGGCCGACGAAGATGATTGTGGCGGCACGGGAAGGTTATACTACACGTATTCCATTTACTGCTTCAGCGCAGATAAAAGCAGAAGCCAGGAGTACATTCTTTTGATTGAAGACGTCTTCGAACCTCTTACAACGTATCGTGATCATCTCCGGGAAGAGCATGCACGAAATACAGCTGATTTCTTTGAAACCCTTGTAAAACGTTCCGGGGTCGATGAGGATGCAAACAGGGCACTTATTACTAATATCGAAGATTTAAAAAGCATTATAGAGAAAGCAGAGAAACGTCTGAAACTATGGCAACGTTTCAGACGTTTTTTGATCTTTGTCAGCGTGTCAAGTGCAGTAATAGCAGCTGTTACCTTACTTGCTTTTTTCCAGGAAGATTTCAGCCATAAACGTGTAGCTGCTACGTTGTTTTTTTTAGTTTTTCTCTTTGTTTCAGTCGCCCTTTGCCTATTGATAAAACGTAAAATCAGCCCTAATGTACAGCGCTTGGATGCAAAGTTAAGCGATTTTGGCGAGGAGCTGGAGCAGACAGAGCATGATGCCTGGACGCAGATGGGACCACTGAATGAGTTGTACGATTGGGATATTGCTCCCTTATTGGTTTCAAAGAGTCTGCCGAGGTTATCATTTGATCGTTTTTTTTCACGAGGCAGATTAAGTCAGTTGAGTAATAATTTCGGTTGGAATGGAAGTGTTGACAAGAACCGTTCGATCCTTTTCGCACATAGCGGGGAAATTAATGGGAACCCCTTTATTATAGGTGAAAGTCTGGACTTCAACATGAGCGAAAAAACATACCACGGACAATTAAACATTTCGTGGCGTGAACAGAGAACGTATACCGATGCAAAAGGACGACGCAGGACTGAATGGGTTACACGCCACCAGACACTTCATGCATCTGTTACAAAACCTTGTCCGGAGCATACAAGGCACAAGTTTCTTCTATATGGAAATGAAGCGGCTCCGGATTTGAGATTCAGCAGAACTCCTTCGGAATTTTCTCATTTGAAAGATGGCTTTTTCAGCAAACTGCAAAGAAGAAAAGAATTAAACAGACTTAAGAAGTTTTCTCGAAATCTTGATGATGAATATGGGTATACCCTGATGGCAAACCATGATTTTGAGTTGTTGTTTAAGGCGATGGACAGGAGTGATGAAGTTCAATTCCGATTGCTCTTTACACCGCTGGCGCAACATCAGATGGTGGCTTTGCTTAAAGATACCGAAATCGGATTCGGAGATGATTTTGTTTTCATAAAATCCGGCATGATTAACCATATCTTTCCAACACATTTGCGAGATTTGCGGATTGATGCACATCCGGGGCTTTTCCATTCTAATGATTTGGGTGCCGCGCGCAAGTTTTTCAATCACTTTCACAACGAGTATTTTAAAGCTGTATATTTTGCCTTTGCACCGTTGCTTGCGATTCCACTTTATCAGCAACATCGCTCCTTTGAGGATATTTACAAAACGGTTTTTTCAAAGCAGGCGTCATCGCTTGAACACGAGTCTATCGCAAACTCCTATGGTTACAAGCATTTTGCTCACCCTGACTCTATTACACCAAGCATCTTGAAAACTACTGTTCCGAAAACTGATTCGGACGAGTACAGCATAGATGTGATTGCACATGGATTCAGCGGCAAAGGGCGAGTAGACTATGTATCTAAAATGGGTGGCGATGGACGAGTACACGATGTACCGGTCAACTGGACTGAGTATACACCTGTCAGACGCTTTACTCCCGTAATGCTTCGTGAATGTGAAGATCCCGTTAATTCGCTTGATAAGGATGATGGAACGAAGAAAACGAATTTTCAGGAGTTTTATGAGAAATGGCAGGAAGAGAAGAACTTGATCGGCCTGCGCAGATCAATCGCCCATTTTGTTAAAATGAACAGATAAAGTGTCAATTGCTCATACCTGATTTGAAGGGTATTTACAATTCGACGAACTTGTATTTGCAATTGGACGGAGTTTAACTTGCAATTGGACGGTAAAATACTTGCAATCAGCCGTCAATGTGACAAAGATCAGCTCGAAGTTGATATTGTATTACAGGCTGGTAATAAGCTGGCAGGTGTAGAAGTTAAGGCGGGTGCCACCGTAACAAAAGATGACTTTAAAGGATTATACAGGTTACAATCTCAGGAGCCGGCAGCTTTTGTCTCCGGCGTTGTGGCTTACGATGGTGATGCTATCGTTCCTTTTGGTGAAAAATTTTTCGCTGTGCCGATTGCCGTGCTGACTGGGGTTTAAGCAAACTATCCTGTCTAATGAAGTATAGGACTATTTATAAATAGACAATCCGCCGCAAAACACCCAAACCAACTTACGTATAGTCCTACCTGCTGTGCTGGAAGATGTTACATGCGATGTGTTTTAATTCAAATGCTTGTTGCAAAACATATGAAATTCTTGCTAGACTAGATTGTGAGCGCCAAGAATTTCTCATTGGTGAAGTTAGCTCAATAACACTGTTAGGAGTCTAGTGCCATGATCACATCATTTGTCAATTTGTTGCCGATACTGATCGTGTTTGTTACCCCTCCGTTGATTGGTTGCACTCTTGTTGTTGCCGCGTTTCGACTGCGCCGCAAGTGGACACGTTTGACCAGTGGAGTATTCGGTTCGGTATTTTTGATTGCGTTTTGTATCGCTGTTATTTCGTTTGCTCCCTACCTTTGGGCATCTCTTCTGGAGAGCAAGTGGTATCCTGCAAATCCGAAGACAAAGGCAGAGTTGGAGTCGTACCTCTCATTGTATTCCCAGCACGACATTCAGCCGTTACATTCGGATTGGGGGCGTAACCATCAGCTTAAGCCCGGTGAGAGGATGACGCAGTATCTATTACTTTGGAGTGCCCCACTGGATGTAGTGTATTCCAGTAATGATATGATCGTGGCAATTTACACATCATATGAATGAGACTTCGAACAAGCGGTGGCACAGAACACGCGTCTTTTACGTTAGGCGAATAATATGAAGATGATCTACCTGATACTATTTACAGCATCAGCCACACTGCTAGTGCTTGGCTCGATTATCACATTCGCTTTGCCTATTGAAGAATCTTTCGCGGATCGTCTTGTCAAAGCCCCTGAACAATGGGATATCGTATTCGCTGGAGGCGATACCACGACAATTTTCACCGCAAGAGATCCGGCAGCTGCTAAAGCACTCCTACTGACATTTCTGGCAAAAAATCACATGCCCACGTACAGAACTCTTGGGCATGTGGCATACGGATTGATGATGGTTTGTGTTTTCTCTCTTGTCGGACTGATCAGAGAGAGCCAATTCAAGAAGAAGCAACAGCGTGCCGAACAATCACCTCCACCGTATTCCTCACCTGCGGCGGGTTCAGAAACCGGAGAGGCGTGACGTTAGGCATGCATAATAAATCGCTGAGAAAAACAAAGGAGCACTGAACTATGATTGAGTCCGATATTCAGACTTCCAAGCCCGATTACATCGTGTTCGTTCCGAAGAATAAACCGGACGAGCGTGGCGACACCTACAACGACCACTTTCAGGTTTTCGACAAGCCTGATGGACGCTTGTTCGCCGCGTGGACACAGGCATCGCGTGAAGGTGATATAGATCAGCACATCGCTTTTTCGAAAAGCATTGACAAGGGGGTGACGTGGACAACTCCAATCATTCTCGCAGGCTCGGAATGCCGGTTGCACCCTCGCCCCATTGCCTCCTGGCAGCAACCAATGGTCAGCGCATCCGGGCGAATCTACGTGTTGTACAACCAGCAGATCGAGGGCAAACATGGTCTTAACCATCAGCTTTGCGGCCTGATGTTCGGTCGGTATTCGGATGACGACGGCGAGACTTGGTCCAAGCCGGAAAACATCCCAATGCCGCGTATGCAGTACGACAACCAGGAACCGGGCATGCCACCGGACTGGGTTAACTGGCAGCGGCCGCTCCGGCTGGGCAAGGGCGGCAGATATCTAGTCGCCATGAGCCGTCATGTCATGATCGACGGCCGGCATCGCAGTGCAACCCAGTTCCTTCAGTTCGAGAACATTGACGAGGACCCCGCCGTCAAGGAGATTGACATCAGTTGGTTCTCGTGCAACGAGAAGGTACTCGCCGTGGACTCGGCATTCTGCAACATCTGCGAGGAGGCGTCGTTGGTCAAGCTTCCTGACGGACGCCTGTTCACACTGATGCGCACGGGGGCCGGGCACCCGTACTGGTCGGCTAGTTCCGACGGTGGACAAAACTGGACCGTGCCAAAGCCGCTGTTGGACCGGGACGGCGGCATGCCGTACCTCCACCCTGTGTCGCCGTGCCCGATTTACGATTGGAAAGGCACGGAAGCTGGCAGTGGCTATTACTTCGCTTTCGTCCACAACACATTCGATTTCGATGCCGACACCGCCTGGCAGAATCGTGGACCGTTGTATCTCATTGCCGGAACATTTCAATCTGCCGCCGAGCAACCGGTCTGGTTTGCACCTCCTAAGCTGTTCATCGATCGACCGTCTCGCAATTCTTTCTACACCAGCTGCACACAGGTCAACGGCAGATGTGTGCTGTGGTACAACGACAAGAAGCACTACCTTCTTGGAAAGGTAATCGACAAAGACTGGTTCAAAGGCATTCCGCCCATGACCTGACAGACAAAAGCTCTTCGGCAGTCAAGGCCAAAATGAGGTGCAGCCCAATAAGGTGTTGATCGATACGGCTTACAGCTGCACGAGAACGATTATGTCATCACGCCAGCAAAACTCGAGCTGGTGCTCAGAGATCCCGGGCAACCACGGCGGTTCGCGGGGACGCTCACCCTCCAAACGGCGGTTTGCGGCTTGCCGGGTCTTACCCTGCCTTCCCAGCAGATGACAAGGTTTTCGAAAGGAGGAGCTGAAATACTGGAGTTTTAAGTGCCGGTGTTGTAAAATGCACATTCAATTATTCATATAAATAGCTTCAGGAGTTTCTGTCAATGTCAGTTCGAGTCCGTTTTGCCCCGAGTCCAACAGGTAATGTCCATATTGGTAATATAAGGGCTGCAATTTTTAATTGGCTTTTTGCCCGCCATGAGGGAGGAAAGTTTCTGCTCCGTGTTGAAGACACGGATCTGGAACGATCGACTCCTGAAGCAATCGAAACATTGCTTGAGTGTATGGACTGGCTCAAGCTCGACTATGATGAGCCGGCTGTGTATCAGAGTAAAAATACACAGCGTCATTTGGAAGTGGCTGACGAACTCGAAAAAAAAGGTTTTGCATACCGCGACAGCAGAGGTGGGGAAGGAGAATGCGTAGTTTTTCGCATGCCGGCAGAAGGTGAGTTAGAGTTTGATGATCTTGTTAAAGGGAGGATGAGGAAAAAAGCAAAAGATCTTCAGGACTTTGTTATAGTACGCTCCGACGGTTCGCCCGTATTCCATCTTGCGAATGTAGTTGATGATATTGATATGCGTATCACTCACGTTATGCGCGGTGATGATCATGTAGAGAACACGTTCAAACATCTGGAGCTTTTCAGGGCAATCGGCTCGAAGGCTCCTGAATATGTGCATTTGCCGATGATCGTGAATAATCAGGGGAAACCATATTCGAAGAGAGACGGGGCAGCATTTGTAGGAGAATTCAGAGAGCAGGGCTTTCTGCCTGATGCTCTTTTTAATTTTCTTGTCCTGTTGGGCTGGGCGCCGGGCGATGACCGTGAAATCATGACGCGTGATGAATTGATTGAAGCTTTTACGCTCGACAGGTGCAAGACAAGTGCAGCTCGCTTTGATATTAAAAAACTTACCTGGATGAATGGAGAATATATTGCGAACCAGCCCAGAGAAGAGTTTAAGAAAGAGTTTCTGGCACGTATGGCTAGAGCAGGATTACCTGCTACGCCTCTTTTCGCCGACCTTGACTCTGTTCTGGATCCTGTTCAGCCGCGAACAAAAACGTACAGTGATATTCCGTCAAATTGTATTTATCTGTTTACAGACGATTTTCCCTTTGATGAAAAGGCTGTAAACAGGCGGCTTAAAAAAGAGGGGGTGCGGGAGCTTCTACTCGAGATGGCAGAAAAATTTGAAACAATGCCTGATTTTACTGAAGAGGCGCTTGAGCTTATAATCAAGGAAAAGGGAGAGTCCCTTGGAGGTATGGGTGCCGTAGTTCATCCGGTAAGGGTAGCAGTGTCCGGCGTGGCAGAAGGACCGGGGCTGTTTGAGCTGCTCGTCCTTGCGGGGCGCGAACGTGTATGCGCCAGGTGTCGTAAAGCCGCTGAAATGGCTGATTAAAACATAATCGTCAATTTATGACGATCGAATCACTGGTAATGGAATAAAATCTTATGGAATATGAGGAACAAAGAGGGGCAGGGGGGAAAGGTCGTACTGTGGCGATCGTTGGACGGCCAAATGTCGGCAAGTCGGCAATCTTCAACAGGATAGCGAGACAAAGAATCGCTATAGTATATTCGGAACCGGGTGTTACGCGCGACAGGCTTGTCCGTGAAGTTTATTGGGATGATCAGCGCTTTTCCCTGATCGATACCGGCGGCATCATGAATATAGATAATGAAACTATTCATGATCGTATTGATGCCGGCATTCGTGTACAGGCGGAGGCGGCGCTGAGTGATGCATCCGCAGTAATATTTACAGTTGATGCGAAAAGCGGATTGACTCCGCTTGATGAAGAAGTTGCAATGATATTGCGGAAAGCCGGAATAAAAACTTTTGTGGCAGTCAATAAAGCCGATGCTCCTGCGATGGACACAATTGCGGCTG
>JAAZFF010000028.1 GCA_012511845.1 Lentisphaerota bacterium | reverse complement strand
TGCTTATCCTTAAGCTGACAAACCCTGAAGGCATTGTGAAATATATAGCTGCCGCCTTCCCCTCAGCCTGCGGCAAAACCAACCTTGCCATGATGGAGCCTACGATTGAGGGCTGGAAGGTTGAAACGATCGGTGACGATATTGCCTGGATGAAATTCGGAGATGATGGTCGCCTTTATGCAATTAATCCGGAAGCCGGTTTCTTTGGAGTAGCACCCGGCACTTCGATGCAGTCGAACCCCAACGCTATGCTTACTGTAAACAAGGGTAACAGCATTTTCACCAATTGTGCTATTACGGAAGATGGCGACATATACTGGGAAGATATGGACGAAACTCCAGATTTCTGCGTCGACTGGCTGCGCCGCCCCTGGAAAAAGGGTTCAAAGGTCAAAGCTGCCAACCCGAACGGCAGATTCACTACCCCGGCAGCACAGTGCCCTGTGATTGCACCGGAGTGGGAAGATCCCGCAGGTGTGCCTATCAGTGCCTTTCTGTTTGGCGGTCGCCGTGCAGAGGTTGTGCCTCTTGTGAATGAAGCAATGGATTGGGAGCACGGAGTATTCCTCGGTGCAACTATGGCATCGGAGAGAACTGCTGCTGCAGCCGGCGTTGTCGGTGAACTCCGCTTCGATCCTTTTGCCATGTTGCCCTTCTGTGGATACCACATGGGTGATTACTTTGCACACTGGCTGAAAATCGGCAAAAAAGAAGGCGCACAACTTCCTAAAATCTACTACGTCAACTGGTTCCGCAAGGCTGCTGACGGTCATTGGCTCTGGCTCGGTTTCGGCGAAAACAGCCGTGTCCTGAAGTGGATTTTTGAGCGGTGTGAAGGTAAAGTTGAAGCTATTACCACAGCTATCGGGAATCTGCCCAAGGACATCGACTTCGATGGACTCGACATGCCTGAGGCTGACAAGGAAGCTCTCCTGGAGTGCGATACTGAAGGCTGGGAAAAAGTTATTCCCGAAATCAAGAAGCACTTTGAGAAGTTTGGCGATAAGCTCCCTTCAGAGTTGACAAAGCAACTCTCCGAAATGGAAGCACGCCTTTCGAAATAGCCATTATAAGAAGCCCTGCTAAAAACAGGGCTTCACCAGCTATAACGGCGAACCCTTTGCCATAGTATACTTCAACTTCGCTTTGCGTTGGAAAAACAATGAGATACCCCGGGGTTACAAAATAAATTCTGTCAGCTCCGCGAACACGCAAATCTGGAAAATATGAAACAGCTATCAAATGAGGTTCGCCTATAGAATCGGTAACAAACCGTATGGAGCCGTCGTCTGAGACGACGGCTTCTTCGCATGTGCGAGACACTTCATCGAGCCACCCTGCTGCCGGAGCGGCATTACCGTGTGCGGCGGCAAGCATCGCAACAAACTCTTCATGAGTTTTAACTTCAGTGCCAGGTGGCGGCTCATCTCCATCCGATAAAAGGATTGCAGGAGTTTTAACAGCACCTATCTCGTAAAACCACTCGAGCAGATCCGCCTGCAAATTTTCAGAGCGATAGACGGGAAGCTCAGTATTCCATATGCGCACCGGTGATGCCGACTCGATGGTGCTTTCAAACAGCTTCCACTTGCCGCCTCCGAATTCATCTTTAAGCTGCCACCCCTCATCATTCATAAAAGCTTCCTGCACACGCCGTGACCTTGCAACAAACTGCCGCACATTCATAAATTCGAGGTGGCGGAGTCCTGACTCCGGCGCAAAACTGCGCGGCTTTACTATAAGAGGAAATCCTGCAGTGCTATCGGACACTTCTCCCTGTACAGCGTAAGCGGTTAATGAACCGAGGGCAGAATTTACAATTCCCCCTTCGAGAATAGGTTTATCGGCAAGAAACGGCATGGCTTCGAAAACACGACTTGAGCCAAAGTATTCGTTGCCGACATGCAGGTCGTTGGACATCCGTCCGGGCGTACCGCGGACGGCTTCCGCTATTTCGTACATGACGTATCCTTCCGGCATTGCTTCCATTCCCCTGAAGTTTGCCTGTGACCAGAATGATACGTGATTTTCGTTCGACCACGCCGGATTGACAGGGTTGCCACCCGTACGCCAGGCGAATGCTGCACAACAACTCAGTGCTGCAATTGTACCGGCAAGTGGGATGTCAGCGACTCTTGAGGCATAGGAAAATGCGAGTGCAGAAATAACGAGTAAAGAATAAGTTATGAACGGCCAGAATCTGCAATTTACGAATACTTCTACTAAAAATCCGCCACCGTAAAAGAGAAGCAATGCCGCTGCAAGCATAGTTACGTGTATAAACATTAAGATACGGGATTCGACATTTACTTTATCCTGTTTTTCACGTCGGACAAAAAACAAAGCTATTGCACTGCAAATTAAAGAACCGGCAAAGCCCGGCGGCAAAGTCGGCGGAAGTTGCTTGAAGAAGTTTATTTTCCAGGGCACTCCGAAGTCAACCGACCAGTTGCGAAGTACAACGAGTGGTAACAACCACCAAGAGCAGATCAGCAAGACGCAGATGCCTTCGCGGAAAAGCACGAACCAACCGCATTTGCGCAGAGGAACGCTGTCCATGGATTCCCTTATGACTAACACGCACATCAGCACAAACAGGACGCCGGCAGCCATCATCGAAGTAAAGAAATGCGAAAGTACCATGGCAGAAAGCAGTACCACGGTTCTCCAACGGAAGTGATTATCAAGGGCGTCGCGACAAGCTGAAGAAATTGCCGGAAGCATGAAGGCGAAGCTCCAGCTATTGGCTATCATACCAGCAAGAGTACTATACGCATTTACTCCCCACATGCTATGAGTGTTATCAAGGGCGATGGGGATGGATAGGCATGCCAGAATTGCCGGTGCCGGTCTCGGCAATCGCAAGATCTTTCCTGACAAATAAAAACTCAATGGCAGCACCATTATGCCCGCTACCGAGCATATTTTAAAAACTACATTGTGAGCGAACAGACGCGATAAGGTCGCCATCACAATATATGGAAGCGGAAAATAGTACCTGAACATGGGGAAACCACTCCACCAGCCCGGTGCCCATGATACGATCTTGCCGGTCCTTCCCATGTGTGAAACGAGGTAGTGGTGCGCCGGTGTATCACCGCCAACACAAAGTGTATCTAGAAACACCAGATGGATATTAAGCAGCCATCCAAGGTAGATAGTGCATCCTGAAACAATGGCAAAATCAATCCATCTAAAAAACTTTTCCGGAAGACCTCTCGTTGCAGGGTAACCGCGACGCCACCGCAAAATGAAAAGCAGCGCCCAAATGCTAAATACAATGTAGAAAACAGATACGGGCATCTTTTGCGGCATTCTTACCAAATGAGCATCATCGACACCGGATTCTATTCGCAGATACGTGGAAGAGTCGACGGAATGCCGTACACCACTTGAATCGGTAAACTCAAGGATAGCCGCTACCGGATAAGCACCGCTTTTGTTGATAGCCTGATTAGTTACAGTAACTTCAAGATGGCTGATGCCCTGTGCAGGTATTTTGAACTCTCTTGGCGCATCGCCTTCGAGTTCGATTCCGGATGGGAGCAGAAAGCGGGGATGAGCTATAATATCTTCGTCGATAAACGACATCGCCATCAGAGAAATTGTACCTTTTCCACCGGGGACCCCCTTTTCAACGACAATAAATTCATGTTCATCAGGTGCAGCCAGGCTGGTTTGCACCGGCTCTGAAAAGGCTTTCGGATCTTCATCGATCCAATGACGAACCCAGGCGATTGTGGAATAAGCATTCCCCAGACCATCCTCATATTTTACATACAGCGGCAGTATGTATTTTCCACGTTTGTTTTCCTTTAAAAAAGGAGTGTGCAAGCGTCCGGAATATTCATCTCCACCATCTAAAAAAAAAGTTTCAGAAACGATTATATCTGAATTATCTGCTTTCAGACTGAGTGAAATACGGTCGGCGAGAGCGTCTCCTGAATTTGAGACACTCCATACAACATCGCCATCTTCAGCATCATAATATGCCTTTACATTTATAGCTATCGTAGAGGAAGATGCCGCAACACAGTAATTGAAAGGTGAGAATAATGTCGCTACCGTAAAAATGAGTGCGAGAATGACATGACCTATCTTAAACGGATTACTGTACTTCTGATTTTCCATTCTTTGGTGAAGTTTATCACACGGAAGCGCTCCGTTTCAAGCACACTGATTCTATTTGCCAGTTTCGGCAAGATCAGACTCAGTCTTGGATACTATTTCCCGAAGGTGATCAATGGAGTCTACAAATTTCTGTGCCAGTGTCATTTGTGCCCGTGCTCTTACCAGATTATGTTCCGGATATTTTGTCTGGAAATACACATCACCTGAAAGATAGTCGGTTAAAAATCGGACTGCAACTTCCGATGTGAGGGTAATTCCTGCATCAGGCATCAAATATTTTTCTTCTTCAAGCATAAAGCCATCACCGCCATCAAGAAAACCGGCTACCAGAGCTTCGAACATATCAAATCTTATTTGGATGTTTTCAGGCGTTTGAGTATCTTCAGCGGAGTTGGTACAAATGCTGCGCATCAGGTCGCCAAAATCATGAAGAGACAGTCCCGGCATACATGTATCGAGATCTATAATGCACACAGCTCTGCCATCCTCTTCATCGAGCAATACATTGGAAAGTTTGGCATCGTTATGCACCACCCGCTCAGGTATTCTGCCTGCTTCATGAGATTTCTGAACTGCCAGAGCAGCATCCTCCAGAGACAGGAGATTATCCAGTACATCTTTGCAATGGGTTAAACGGTTATGAGGATCTTGGCTGGCAGCATCTTTGAGAATATCGTACCGGTTCCGGGTATCATGAAAACGACTTAAAGTTTCGTATAATCTTGGTGGCGGCATATCAGCCAACTGGCATTGGAACTTGCCGAAACCTTTGCCTGCTGAATAAGCCTCTTTAACGGTTGTTGCTTCAAGTCGACCTACAGCGTGTGCGATATACCGATACATTCTCCAAAAGCCCAATTCCTCCGAATCAATATAACAGTTACCCTCAAGAGTACACAGAAAATTTAAAAAACTTCGTTCAGCATCTGGGTCTGCCGACGACTTGCTTTTTTGTTCCATGTGCTGTGACACTCTAAAAACATTATCCATGAGTTGCGGCAAGTTTTTAAAAACATTTCGATTCATGCACTGCATAACGTACTTGCGCAATACACCATCTGAGCCGATTTGAGACAGGAAATAAGTCTGATTTATCAAACCACTGAAATTTTGAGCAACAGAGGTTATTTGCCCTTTTTCGACAAATTTCCTAAACACCTTTACGAGGATTTCTTCAGGATGAGTCATTTTCATACTTGATACACTTCTTCTAATAGTCAAGTTTTTCCCAGAAAGATTTATCGCTTATTAACAAATCTTTATATTGAAAGTAGCATTTATTATCATTCTCTTCATATTCAAAGGTGCTTAAGTCATTATATTCTGTTAATGTTTCAGACAGATCATCCACAATAGAAAAATCATCGTGCTTAAACAGTGGCAAAGAGCCGATGGGAGAAGTGCCGTCGAACGACAAATAACATGGTGAGCTACAGCTGCAGCCGGCATCATTTTGAGCCTCATCTCTTTCCGGTGTGTAGTAGATAATAATTTTCACTTTCTTAATTCTGCTCCCGATGAGTTTGGTAAATTTTTAAAAACTCCATTACTATAACCTTATTGCGGGATAAAGTAAAACACAGAAAAAAGCGATGAAATGACCACTTCATTTCATCGCTTTAAATGGTGCTCGGGGCGGGACTTGAACCCGCACAAGATTGCTCCTACTAGCCCCTCAAGCTAGCGCGTCTGCCGATTCCGCCACCCGAGCTAAACTTAATCTAATCTTCAATTCGAGATTGCTGAACTCTACTAACCTAGCAAGTTAAAAATGGCACTCCCACGGGGAATCGAACCCCGCTTTTAAGGATGAAAACCTTATGTCCTAGCCGATAGACGATGGGAGTGCAAACAAATTGTGTTCGAAAACGCAAGCATACTATCATATTATTGTAGAGGATTGCAACCATTATTTATCAATAATTTTATTTTTTGTTGCAGCCAAAATTACACAGACAGGAATGTCTGTGCTACAGTCTGCGGCTCAGCATCAACGGCGGTTTTGGGAAAACGCGCCCTACCTTGCTCAGCATCAACGGCGGTTTTGGAAAAACGCGCCCTACCTCCCCACAACTACAGCAACATTTAAAATTGCGATTCGGATTTTCAGCAAGCTTGTTTCTACAGATGTTTTTTGATATTATTATTTATGCTACAAAGAAAGGTTTATTTTGAAGATTCCCAAAGATATTTCAGATAATATT
>JAAZFF010000280.1 GCA_012511845.1 Lentisphaerota bacterium | reverse complement strand
GCGCTTCTGGGTGCCGGTCTTCCGCTCGACCGTGCCCTATCGATGATTATGGAAACAGAGGATTCCGTAATGGCAGGTGCACTTGCCATAATCAGCCCTAAAATAAACGAAGGCTCATCTCTTGCTGACTCCATAAGCAGCGTATGTGCCGATGTTGATGGATACGAAAGAGCTGCATTGGCATCGGCTGAACGAACAGCAACTCTCCCTCTCATGCTCTCCAGGATGGCAGACATGCTGGACGTGCAGGATGCAGTACGTGATAAACTTAGAACTGCCTTCATATATCCGGCATTTGTATTTTTCCTTGGCATAATCGTGGCATTTGTAATGCTGGGGTTTGTTGTACCTAAAACGGAGCTTATGCTGAAAGCATCCGGAATGACTATGCCGAGAGCAAGTGTTGTTGCTATTACGGCAACAAAAACGATGGCTTTTTCAGCAGGTGCTATAGCAGCCGTTCTGACTCTGCTAATGGCGCTGGCACGCCGAAAAGCTGCCAGGGATGCCAGGTTTGCAATACGGTTCGACAAGTTTCTCCTGCGATTGCCCCTGATGAAGGGGGCAGGTACTCTGGCTGGAATGCGATTTGCCTCGATTCTGTCAGTGCTCACAGAATCAGGTTTAACTGCAGTAGCGGCGCTGCCGCTGGCGGGAGCGGGGACAGGCAGACCGTGGCTGGAGGATTGCGTTCTTGAGCAGACGGAAAAAGTTAAAAACGGCGCAAGCTTGTCGACTGCCGTTAGTGCGTTGCCGATGTTTGGAGCGGGGTTGTCGGAGTGGGTCAGGGTAGGAGAGGCTGGCGGCTGTCTCGCAGCGATGCTCGATGTGGCTGCGGCAAAAATGCAGCGGACATGGGACAGAGCTTTGTCGCGCCTCCTTATATTGCTCGAACCTGCCATGCTTGCTGCCGTCGGGCTTTTTGTAATGGCATTGGCTCTTGCGTTAATATTGCCGGTAATCGGAATGACACGGGCTATTGGTGCCGGATAAATATCAGCTCTGTTTCAACGGATTCAGGAGGAGAAAAAGTATTGAAAATGTATATAAATCGCTTAAGGAAATATCTTTGCCCTGATTCAGAAGAATGTGTATAATCGATGTTTATGAAAATTTTCACTTCATTTAATTTAAAAATTTTAACTCTTTTAATAGCGGCAGGCATGTTGGCAGGCTGCTTATGCAATAGCGGCAAAAACAGGATGCCGGATGTCCTCCTGCTGACGACCGACACTGATTTTCCTGAACTTGACAGTCAGGTCACTGAGAACTCTCTCCGGCTCAGTAAAGTTTATACAACTTCTCCTTCCACACTTCCTGCGGCAGCTTCTCTTGTAACGGGGCTTATTCCACCGGAGCACGGACTGCGTGTTGACGGGGTGGGGGCACTCCTGCCCGGCACAACTACAATTGCCGGAGATCTGAAGGGATTAGATTTCAATTATAGAACAGGTGCCTTTTTAGCCTCTCCGGCGCTTGCCTCCGCTCACGGCTTGACAAACGAGTTTGTTGAATACAAAACGCAGCTTGATTTCAGCTCGAAAGACAGGAAAACAGCTTCCTCACTTTCTGCTGTTGTAGATGCAGCATTGAAATTTGCCTCTGAAGGCAAAAAGAAGAAACAGCCGTCATTCATTTGGGTACATCTGCCGTCATTTTCTCATTCGGGCACCAACGTAATCGAGCATGTGAAAAGGCTGACGGCTTACTTTGATGATACTACCTCAATAAAGGTGATAGTTCCCCTGTCCGGATATGTCACAAACGCCCCTTTCCGCGGGATGTCACTTGAGGACGAACATGTAAGCCTGTCGGTTATAATGGATGGGCTGGAATTAAGCGGCACTGTTGATACACCACTGTCCATAATTGATTTAAAGAGTATCATCCTGGCTGCTGCAGCCGGTGAGTCGCCGAAAGTGGAAGAGCCGGAGTCGATTTACAGCGAATCGATAATGCCCTGGTATGTCTTCCGTCTTCCGCCCCTGCAGAGGCAGCGTGGCAGAGTCGGGACCCTGCCACCGGCAGGTTTGGGGAAGGTCGAACCGCAGGTGCTTGCCAGGCAGTCAGAGATGCTGCTTTTAAATCGTTTCGGACATGTAGGGGAAGGTTTGATACCGCCTTATGGGGAGGATACCGTTGAGGAATTAAGCGACTTTGGCAGTGATCTCATTGAGGAGGCGAGGGCTGCGTTGATGGCAGATACTTCAGAGAAGAAAGCTGCTCTGGGAGAACTCATAAAAAAACACCCGGAAACGCCGATATTCCGCAGCTGGCTGGGAGATGTTTTGCTGTCTGAGAAAAACTACATGGAGGCATGCAACGAATATGCCAAGGCCTCGGAGTTTGGTTACAATATGATCGGTGCTTACAGGAAGCAGGCACGCTGCCATGCTGCCATAGGCAACATAACAGCGGCAATAGACAAGGCTGAGAGTGCATTTCTTTTGAACCCGTCCGATCCTGTTTTACGATATGAACTGGCTCAGTTGCTCCTCGGCACAGGTACAGCACTTATGGTAAGGAAAGATATGAAGACAGCCGATGAATGCCTGTCACGTGCTCACTGGCTGGAGCCACGGAATGCCGATATAATGGTGCAACTGGCGCAGCTCAGGCTGGCAACCGCTCAGACGAACAGTGCGTTGACCTTGCTGGATGGGGCTTTGAAAATCCGACCTGGGCACCCTGTGGCCAAGTCTCTAAAAAAGGGAATCAAGCGCTAAATTTAAATGCCGCGCCGTCTAACAGATTGACGCAAATGGCTAGATTTTGTACGATATGCCCTCCGTTTAATGATTAATTGATAAAATAAGCAAAGTGAGCAGGAGTAGTTAATGTCTTATACTTCATCAGATCTGCGTAAAGGTCTTAAAATAATATTTGAAGGTCAGCCCTATACAGTTACTGAATTTCAGTTTACCAAACCCGGCAAGGGTCAATCAATTTACTCATGTCGTCTGAAACATCTTATAACAAACAATACTTTCGTAAAAAACTTTCGTGAAAACGATACGTTTGAGAAACCTGACCTGGAAACTAAAACCATGCGTTTCTCGTATGAAGATGGTGAAAATTATATCTTTTTAGATGAAAATTATGAGCAGGCGGCAGTCTCTGAAGAGATGCTGGGAGAGCGCAAATTCTTTTTGGTAGATGATATTGAGTGCGAAATTCTATATCTGGATGGTCAACCGATAGATATAGAATTGCCAAACTTTATCGAAAGAAAAGTTATTCAGGCAGAACCCGGTGCCAGAGGTAATACTGCATCCGGCAGAGTTACGAAGCCGGTTGTCGTAGAGGGCGGATATGAACTCCAGGTGCCTATTTTTGTAGAAGATGGCGACTGGATCAGGATTGATACACGTTCCGGTGAATACTCTGATAGAATAATGGGGCACAGATAGTCAGAATATGAAAATAAAATCGACTCGGTTACCCTTAAGGCGGCTGTCGAAAGCAGTCCTGACCGTTAGTATTGGCTTGATAGTATCGAAAGCTTTTGCCCTCGGTCCGCATGAGATTGCATTAGTCGTTAATGAAGATTCTATCGAGTCGATTTTACTTGCTGATGTTTACAAGAGGCTTAGGTCGATACCTGACAGGAACATTATCAGGGTGTCGCTGCCAAAAGCAGTTTACGATGGAACGGGAACGGATATAAGTCCGGAAAATTTTACCGAATACATCTGGAAGCCTGTTATGCGCAGGATAGATGATACCGGCATGAGAGCACAGATTCTGGCTTGCGTCTACTCGTGCGGTTTCCCCACACGCGTTACAACAACGCCGGCGATGTCACTTACCGGATTAACTTTTTTGCGCAACAAGATTCCGGATCATGGTCTGATAGAGCAAGGACGATATGTGTCTGATCTTTTTGCCGGACCAACTACTGCCGATGCAGTCGCCAGACCATCGGCAGCTTTTGATGTGTTGCGCAACAAGCTTCTTGATTTGATGCCATTTCCGGCAATGATGCTTGCCTTTATCGGAGATCGTGGAATGACCGTGGGAGAAGCTATTGCTTCCCTTGAAAAAACTGCTGCCATGGATAGCACACAGCCGACAGGGACATTTTTTTTTGCGGTTAATAACGATGTTCGTTCAACTTGTCGTCACTGGGAGTATGCCGGTGCAGCTAGGGTAATAAATTCCTACGAGGGGCAGGTTGCGGTAGTTTCCACAAACATGCCGTCGAAGGAGAATTTTCCGCTTGCCGGCTTCATGACAGGGGCACAACATGTACCGGTCCGAAGTTTGGAAATGCTTCCCGGTGCTTATGGTGACAACCTCACAAGCTGGGGTGCCGATTTTGAAAGGGCAGCTCACACAAAGGTTACAGATTGGTTTAAAACCGGTGTAATCTCTTCCGGTACTGTTGTTGAGCCGTATGCCATCTGGACCAAATTTGCAAATGCGTTCATCTTTGTTCATTATCTGAACGGCTGTACTGCTTATGAAAGCATTTTTAAGTCAGTATCATGTCCGCTTCAAATCCTTCCTCTTGGGGATCCGTTATGCAATCCCTGGGCACCCAAAATTACTCCGGTTATCGAAAGTTCTTCCGGAGCATTATCAGGGTTGGCAGATTTATCTGCATCAGTGGAAAATGAGAACCCGAAAGTGTTCCTGCGCTTCAACTGGTTGGTCGATGGAGTCAACGTAGCTTCCGGACGAAATTTTGTGTGGGACACAAAGGGTGTAGATGATGGCAGGCATCGTGTACGTGTGGTTGTAAAACATCAACTTGAATCTGTCAGGCATCAGGCGTTTGCAGAAATTGAAGTTGAGGTCAATAATGGAGGCGACAACTGAAAACGACTGGGCCGGCGTTAGTCGGACAATGTGTCATAATTTTGTTGTTAGGCTTTTGTGCATTGGCAATAAGTGGTTGCAGGGTGCGTTTAACGAGAGTTGAGCAATTGGAGAAATCGGAGATAGCAGAGCTTGCAATGCAGGAAGCGCTATCGGCACAGGCAGCAGGAGATTTTTCCAAGGCAGCCGATTTGCTCGCCGACATTGTAGTCGCGCAACCTTTCAATGGTATTGCCAGGCTGCATCTTGGGATAATCTATCAGGATTCCCTTGACGATCCATTCGCCGCTATAGGGGAATTCAATGCGTACTTGCGTTTACGCCCAGATGCGGAAAAGGTAAATTTGGTCGAAGAGCGGATTAAGCTGTGTAAAGAAACAATCGGCAAAACATATGCCAGCCTTGCCTCAGATGTTGATTACGACAGTATCGTGAAGGATCTTAAAAAGAAGATAGCAGAGCTCGAGAAGCTTGTATCTGAAAAAACCGGGCAAATTCAGCTGATTGAGGCAGAATGTGATTCGCTTAAGGTCGAAAAAGAAAGACTATCGGCTGATCTTAATAGAAAGATTAAATTGCTTGATAACGTTTTAGCTGGAGACGAAGCTGCGAAGCCTGATCCACTTGTTCTTTCTGATTATTCTCCCCCAACAAATACAGGCACTTCAACAAATACAGGTACTTCAACGGACAAGTACTGGGAACATCAAGTGGTACGGGGTGACACTCTTACATCTCTTGCACAAAAACTTTTAGGTGATGCTGCCCGGGTCAGAGAACTCCGAGATATCAACAAGGATAAACTTGGTCCCCGTGATACCCTGATTGAGGGCACTGTAATTCTGATCCCAAGAGAACTGCCCGCTAACCCCTGACTGCGGCGCGCCCGGCTTGCCCCGGCGTAGGATTCGAAGCCCGGAGGTCATCGCCCTACCTTGCTCAGCATGCGGGCACAGACAGGAATGTCCGTGCTACAGTCTGCGCAAGAGAAATCTATCCACTGCCCACTGCCCACTGCTCACTGGTCCGGCTTGCCGGACTCCGCCCTACCTTGCTAAGCATGCACAGTTCGTAATCGGCTACCCACTGCCCACTACCCACTGTTCACTGGTCCGGCTTGCCGGACCCGGACCGGGATATAGGGAAAGAATTCTTGCTTACATGCTCCTATTAACATTATACTGTTGGGCATGTTGTTTCGATTTTCAAATGCAGGGCTGAGGCGGTATTTGTGCAAGTTTTCAGGAGTTAACTTGCCGATTGCGCTATGTATGCTTTTTGCCGGATGCGCTTCGCCTCCGATAGGTCGCACACGCGATGCTCAGCTGCTTTATGATGCTGACCAGAGCCGTAGAAATATAGTATCAGTAGAAAAAGCCGGCCCTTTTTATGAACAGGTTGTTACGGCAGGGGGCGGCAAGAGAACTTCGTACCGTCCGCTGTTTTATACGAAAATTGAATCTGAAGACGAAAATGCCGTTCAGAAAGAAATCCTGTGGCCGGTTTATTCGTCCACCCAGCGCGACGACTCACTTACATGGCGGTTTCTTTTATGGTTTGGGTATGATAAAGATATTACGCAGACAGGTGATTACAGCCGAACGTGGCTTTTCCCGCTCTGGTTTAGCGGCACTACGAAAGAAGGCGAAAGGTATGCTGCATTATTCCCCCTGTACGGAACTGTTCGTGATATTTATGTAGATAGATTTCACTTTGTGCTCTTTCCGATATGGATGGAAAGTGCCCGCGGTACTCATTCTTCCTGGAGCGTGTTATGGCCGATAATCAGCAAAACGAGCGGGGAGAAAATGAACGGGTTTCGGGTATTTCCATTTTATGGTGAAATGGATTATCAGAATACAGATAAAACCCGATTTGTTTTGTGGCCTTTCTGGACTTCGGGAAAATATACAGGGCGCAATCCAGGAGATTCATGGATGTTGTTTCCTGTTGTGGGAAGGGTTAACAGGGCATCAGAATCTTCGTGGCTGATTATCCCCCCATTTTTTAATGTTTCTCATGGAAGGGGAAAACTTGATTATTATCGCAAGATAAATTGTCCCTGGCCTTTTGTGCAGATACACGATGGAAAGAACTCGCATAAACGTTATTTTTGGCCCATTTATACACACCGGTATGATGATGCCGGGGATTTCAGCAACCGCACTATACTGTGGCCTTTTTTCAACTTTCGGACTGCAAATCGGGCAGCTTTTTCTGAAAAATCACGCTCGTTGTTTTTCTTCTATGCTGACTCTGATGTAAAGCGAGATCTGGATGGCGATGGAGTTTACGAAACACATATTGAGGCTTATAACAGATTCTGGCCGCTCTATTCGTATCAGACTGATCCCGACAATAAATACTACAGATTTCCTGATCTTAATTTTTCCAAAAGAACAGGACCTGCCGATCGGAACTTTCTCGGAATGTTCACACTGTATACTCTGGGGTCTTCTGAAGAGAACAAGAGAGTGGATCATGAATTGCTGTGGGGATTTTTTCGTCGCGGATATGGAGAAAACTACAGCAGGTTGAGTTTATGGCCCTTTTACAATTATGATTCAGATGCGGGAGACAGGAAGTGGTCGATTTTAGGCGGTTTGCTGGGTCGTGAAGGTGACAGTGAAAACTCACGTTGGCGCTGGCTCTGGTTTTTTGGCGGCAAAAACAGGGAGGGGGGAACATAATGATTATCCGGGAGCCGGTAATACTGCCCGAACGCAAGGGTTTCCTGGCGAAAATCGGTCAGAAAGTAGTGATTCTCATAGGAGAAGCCGGGCGATGTGCGATGGTTGGTATCGGGGCGTTTGCTCAAATGCCTCATGTTTTCAACAAGCGTTCCAGGGGTGAGGTGATCAGGCAGCTTTATATTTGTGCTGTTAAAAGTTTACCTGTCGTTACTGTTGTTGCTTTCTTTATCGGAATGGTTTTGGCATTGCAGATTGGCATAGAGTTACGACATTTTAACCAGGAGCATCTAATAGGATCTGTTGTTATGGCTACCATGTTGCGGGAGATGGGACCATTTATGTCTGGTTTGGTTATAGCTGCCAGTGTCGGAGCTTCGATGGCAGCGCAAATGGGTACAATGACGGTGAACGATGAGATAGCAGCACTCGAAATAATGTCTATCAATCCGCTGCGCTTTCTTGTGATGCCGCGAATGGTTGCGATGATAATTGCAATGCCTCTTCTTTCATTCTACACGTGCATGCTCGGTCTGGTGGGTGGCGGCGTTGTAGGATACACCCAGTTTACAGTTCCCTTGACAGTTTACTGGACTAATGCCATGGATTTTGCTAATTTGCGCTCTTTCCATGTAGGACTTTTCAAGGCAACCATCTTTGGAATAATCATTGTTACGGTGTCGTGTTATGAAGGTTTTACTACAACACGCGGTGCCGTTGGAGTAGGTCATGCCACGCGCACAAGTGTGGTTTTGAATTTTTTGCTGATTTTAATAGTAGGGTACTTTGTAACGAGGCTTTTTTACTGATGATACGTTTTGAAGAAGTGACCAAAAGATTCGGACAGAAGGTGGTTCTTAAAAATGTCTCGTACGAGGTTTCGGAAGGAGAAATCTTCTGCATCGTCGGACCGTCGGGAACCGGAAAAAGTGTGAGCCTCAAGTTGATGATAAAGTTGCTTTCACCCACTTCCGGGCGTGTTTGTATTGGAGATGATTGTGTAAGTTCCTCTTGGTCGAAAGATTTATCTGTTCTGCGTTCACGGTTTGGCTATCTTTTTCAGAGTGCGGCTTTGCTTGCCTGGATGAGTGTTTATGAAAATGTGGCTCTTCCGCTCAGGGAAAGAACCAAATTGACAGATGCAGAGATCAGGGACAAGGTGATGGATGCACTGGAAAAAGTAGGTCTTGAGAATGATGCCGAAACATATCCTGCCGATCTGTCAGGAGGGATGCAAAAGCGGACAGGACTGGCACGGGCAATTGTGACAGAGCCGGAAATTCTGCTTTATGATGAACCTACGTCAGGTCTCGATCCTGTCACATCTCGCATGATCGATGATCTTATTGTAGAGCTGAATGAAAGACTTGGTACTACGAGCGTTGTTGTAACCCATGACATGCATAGTGCCCTGTCGATTGCTGATCGTATTGCAATGCTTCACGGAGGCAGGGTTGCTACTATAGAAGCACCGCAAAATTTTATTAAATCGGAAGTGCCTGAAGTCCGGTCATTTCTGGACGCGCAATATATAACGCGCAAAGGTGTATGGGAAAAGGGCAATTAAATATGAACAAAACAAAAGAAACTTTTAATAAAGAACGTGCCATCGATATTGTAGTAGGGCTTTTTGTTGTACTTGTTTTTGCTGGATTGGGTTTTTTTACTATAGTTGTATCCGGCAGCAAGCTTTTTAAAGAAACTCAGTTCGATATCGAAGTGGTAATACCAGATGCAATGGGATTGCGCAGAAATGATTTTGTTATTTCAAAAGGTACTACAGTAGGTACGGTTACAGATGTTTTTTATGCACGTGACGGCGTGCATGTTGTTGCAGAGCTTGACGCGCCTGTAGTTTTCTTTGAAGATTATCAGATTACTGTTGTAGCCACTTCTATTCTGGGGGGACGCCAGCTGGTGCTCACGGAAGGGACACCAACACTTCCGCAAGTTAAAGATGTGAACAACCTGGTAGGGCTTCGTCCTGCTGACATGATGGCTGATGCAACGATAGCCATTAACAAGATTAAGGAATTCTTTGAAACTGATGCTCTCGACAACCTCAGAAATTTTTCTTCCGATATAGCTGAAATGTCTGATCGGGTCAATCGGGGTGAGGGTACTTTGGGGAAGTTGCTGTCTGAAGATGATGAGGTTTACGTTAACCTCAATGAAGCTGTAGCAAGTATACGAGATATAGCTGTGCGTCTGGAGGCAGGTGAAGGTACTGTCGGCAGGCTGCTTTCATCCGACGATGAAATTTATACAAATCTGAATTCAACAGTTGCTAATTTACGTGTTATAACTGATCGCCTTGAGGCAGGAGAGGGCACTATCGGCAAGCTACTTTCATCCGACGATGAAGTTTATACAAATCTGAATGTTACGGTAGCCAATCTGCGAGATATCACAGGGCGCCTTGAAGCAGGAGAGGGCACGCTTGGCAAACTGTTCTCTTCCAACGATGAGATTTACACGAATTTAAATGCAACAGTTGCTAATTTGCGTGTAATAACAGACCGCCTTGAGGCAGGCGAGGGTTCACTTGGAAAACTCCTGTCATCGGATTCCGAGATGTATGATCAGATTAACGGTGCTATAACTGATGTCAGGGAACTACTTGATGATGCACGTGAATTGAGTACACTGAGCACGTTCTCATCTCTGCTCCTGGGCGGGTTCTAAGAGAGCGGCAGGGTAGGGACGGCTTTCCAAGCGGTCCGTTGGTGTCTTTGTCTCACGGCTCCTGATTTTCCTGCTGCTTTTTACAAGCCGCCAGGTTATCTATCGCCCATCGGCTCTGGCGAACGATTCCCATCATTATATTTGCATCATCTTTCGTCAATACACCGCGTGAAAAGATTCTGTTTATAGCAGCCATCATGTGTTCTGTAGTGTCATCGTACATGAATTCGATATCGCGCAGGTATTCACGCCAGAATGAAGTCATTCTGGTGCGTATTTTCCCGGGAGCCAGTTCTGATTTTTCTTTAACAGGGTCAAAGTTCCCCTGTGCTGTGAATAATTCATAACAGACAATCATTACAGCCTGTGCTATATTCAATGAGCAGTACTCTGATGAACTCGGTATTTGCATCAAGTGTGTACACTGCTGAATCTCTTCATTGAACAGGCCGCTGTCTTCTCTGCCGAAAACTATGGCTACAGGTCCGATTTCTGAAAGAGCAGCTATTTCACCTGCCCACTCCCTGGGGGTTTTTGCATGGCGGCGGTAAAGTCCACGTCGTGCCGTTGTTCCGACAACTGCAACACAGTCGGCTACAGCATCAGCAATAGATCCAAATGTTTTACGAGACTTTAGCAGTTCATCGGCATGTACAGCCATCTTTTCCGCTTCAGCCCAGTCTATATCGGGATCAGGTGTTACAAGCCTCAGTTCCGAGACTCCTGTATTTGACATAGCCCGACAGGCTGAGCCGATATTGCCACCGTATAGCGGCGCCACCAGCACTACTTTGATGTTTTTTTGAGCCATTTACCTGTACAAACTATTTTTGAATCTTTTAATTAATTCCGTGGTACTGTTTATACCATGCCACAAAATGCGGAATGCCCTCATCGAGCGGCGTCGAGGGCTCGAAGCCGACTTTATCCTTTATTCGAGCTATATCGGCATACGTTGAAGGAACATCTCCCGGTTGCATCGGCAACATATTCAATCGGGGTTCTATACCGAGAGATTCGGAGATAAGCGATATAAGCAGTGTCAGTTTTTCAGGATTGTTATTACCTATATTTATTATTTCGTACAGATCCAGATTGTCAGCCTTTATGCAAGAAATAACTCCCTTGATAATATCATCGATATATGTGAAATCCCGCATCATGTTTCCGTTGTTGAAAACTTTGATAGGTTTCCCGGCGAGCATTGCTTCCGTGAAGAGCCACGTTGCCATATCGGGGCGTCCCCAGGGTCCGTATACAGTGAAAAAACGCAGTCCGACAGTCTGAAATCCGAATAGGTGCGTATACGCATGTGCCATAAGTTCATTCGATTTCTTTGTGGCTGCGTATAGGCTTACCGGGTTGTCAACCATGTCATCTTCGCTGAACGGCAGTTTTTCGTTGCCTCCGTACACGCTGGAACTTGAAGCATATAAAAGTTTTTGTATTTTGAAGTTTCGGCAGCACTCCAGTATATTGGCGAAGCCTTCAAGATTGCTCGTTATATACACGGCAGGATTTGCAAGTGAATACCGAACACCTGCCTGAGCGGCGAGGTGACAAACAACATCAAATGCGTTTTCTGAAAAAATTCTGTTCAGTTGTTCGGAATCGGATATATCGCATCTGAAACCTTTGTAGTTGCTGTATTGCGTAAGGCGGTTATGCCTGGCTTCCTTGAGCTGTACGCTGTAGTAGTCATTGAAATTATCAATGCCCACAACCTCGTGACCTTCTTCAAGAAGCTGTCCGGCAAGATGCATGCCGATAAACCCGGCTGAGCCTGTTACAAGAATACGCAATTTACACCTCGCTTAATCAGGTTGTCAGAGCTCCATTGCCTCTTCGAGGAAGTCGCGCAGATCTGAAACCGGAACACGTGTCTGTTCCATGCTGTCGCGCATTCTCACGGTTACTGTATCATCTTCAAGCGTATCGAAGTCTACAGTTATGCAGAAGGGTGTACCAATTTCATCCTGTCGCCTGTAACGGCGTCCGATTGCACCGCTTTCATCCCAGAAGCAGTTCCAATAACGGTTCAATTTTTTGAAGACATCCCTTGCTTTGTCATACAGCTCGGGGCGATTCTTGACTAGCGGAAAAACAGCTACTTTAACAGGAGCTACCGATGGGTGAAAACGCAAGACTGTTCGAACTTCTTTTTTTCCTTTTGCATCAGTAATTTCCTCTTCGTCGAAAGCGTTGCAGATGAGGGCAAGAACAAGACGATCCGTTCCAAGTGAAGGCTCTACAACGTGAGGTATGTAACGACCTTCGAAAAGTAAATTGCAGAAAGCAGTGGCTTCTTCTTCTGATTTGCCGTCCTGCACCCAGTTTGCAACTGTTTTCTGACGGAATGCCTCTTTTGCAGCATCATTCATTTCCGAAACAGCTATACGGAGCTTGTCATCCATAACAGCCATGCTCCTGGATGAGAATTTCTGATGTTGCGTCAGGTCAAAGTTCCCACGTGCGGCAATGCCTTCAAGTTCCTGAATTCCGAATGGGAAGGCATATTCGATATCGACACATGTTTTTGCGTAATGTGCCAATTCATTTTTGGAATGCACACGCTCTACGAGAGAATCAGCCGGCAGACCTATGGTGCGGAACCAGGCAAAGCGCTGCTCCACCCAATACCTATGCCATACTTCCCAGCCCCAGTCATCTTGCGGCTCGCCCTCAAGATCCGGATTATCGGCAAGTGTTGTTACTTTGCCGCATATCAGCTCTACTGCTTCATCCGGACGAATAAAAAATTCAATTTCCATCTGTTCAAATTCACGTGAACGGAATGTGAAGTTTCTGGGATTGATTTCATTCCGGAAGCTTTTGCCTGATTGCGCTACACCGAAAGGCACACTTTTTCTTGAGGTAGGCAGGATGTTGAGGAATTGTGCAAAAATAGCCTGAGCTGTTTCAGGGCGCAAATACGCTACAGCAGAATCGTCTTCAACCGGACCTACAAATGTTTTAAACATCAGGTTAAATGAGCGCGGTTCAGTAAGATCTTTCGAGCCACAGTTCGAACATGATACGTTCTCAGGCATTTTCCAGCGTTTGCCATCACCGATTAGCTGGGAGCCCTGTTCCTCACACAGCTGATCTGCACGGTATCTCTTCTTACAGATTTTGCAGTCTACCATAGGATCCGAGAAGCCGCCCAGATGCCCGGAAGCTTCCCAGATTTTCGGGTTCATTATGATTGCGGCATCGAGCCCGACAATGTCTTCGCGCCCGTGGACAATATATCTCCACCATACTTCGCGTACGTTGCGTTTGAGCTCGGAGCCCAAGGGACCGTAATCCCAGAAACCGTTTATGCCTCCATAAAGTTCGGAGCTTTGAAAAATGAAACCGCGGCGTTTTGCCAGCGATACAATTTGTTCGAGATTATTCTTTTTTTCGGAAGATGAATTCATAGGGTCAGCATTTTAAGATAACATAATGCCAACCGCAAGCAAGAAAGTGCAATAATCAAAGAGAATTCATCCCTTCTTGCGCCGGGGCAAGCCGCAAACCGCCGCAGTCAGTGGGCAGTGGACAGTTTTTTCATCCGCTGCAGACTGTAGCATAGACATTCCTGTCTGTGCCCGCTTGGTAAGTGGTTGGGCTTGGAAGGCGCAAGCGGGGCACTGGGACCGCGAGGCTCCGTACTCGTATCGTGGCAGTGCAGTATAGCCTTTGCGTGAGATATCTACGCTACTTTAACCCACGTGATTTTCGGCGGTTTGCGACTTGCTGCGGCGTAGGATTCGAAGCCGGGAGAAACTCGCCCTACCTTCTCAGCAGCCAGCACTCCGCAGGTCTCGATGAATATAGCGATTACGTTCTCGTACCCATACACGATTTCACCGCAGTAAATATCCAGCTTCTCATGATCAAATTCCATTCTCATCCTCGTGTATGAGAAATGTGTACCGCTTCGCTATGAACTTGTACGATCTCACTGCCAACTGGTCCGGGTTACCCGGACCTCCCATGATCGCTTTTTATATCTCAGTCTAAAGCAGCGTTGGCAGATGTGGCGATATGAAGAACCCAGTCACCATCGTGCGGTGGAACGAAGCGAATAGTTGATATTCCGGTTTCTTGTGCCTTTGCAGGCAAAACCATTCCTGATGCTGTTTCCATCCAACGTGCAAATTTTTCTTCATACTGAAAACCGAATCCCCGATGGCGAAGTATGATGTTTTGCCTGACCGGAGTATATACTGCCAATCCTGTTTTAAATAAGCAACTTGCCATTTTTCTGTGCGCCGGGAGTCCTGCGCCGGCCAAGATTCCGTCGTTAGCCTTTACACCGCCTGCTGAAAGGAGATTGCTTAAAAAGCTTTGTCCAATCTGCAACTGGCTTGCCCCATCCAGTTCCAACGACTGCATCGCTGGTTTTAGCGGCGCATTTATGGGTTCAAATGTGGCAGGGTCCCAACCCTGCCACACGGAATGGCAGCCGTAAGTGAAACCGCATGCACCGGCAAGAATCGACCTGTAGAAACTTTTACGTACGTCGAATGCGCCGAAGTATTCCCCAGAGCGTATATACAGATCGTCGTGAGAAGCCATTACAGGATGATCCTCGTAGTTGGACTCTCCGTCCAGCACTGGTTTGGGCGGCATCAGCTCCAACTCCCGTTTGATCATCTCTCCGACGGGAAAGTCGCGCCCGCAATGGCCTGATTGGATCATGTTGAAATCAAGCCATTTTTCGTCGTGTACGAATGTAGCAGAGGATTGCCTGCCACTTGGGTGGAATGTGAGCAGGTGCGCATCGCCAACTGATTCCTTAATCCCTTCTGCCATGGCACGCCATACTTCCAGATCTTCCTGCGTGTTGACAGGTCTGTCGCCACCGATTACCCATACGACGTCGGCTTCACGATAGCGTTTGCCTATCCAGCGTCCGTAAGTACATGCGTTTGAGGGATTGAAAATTTTAGGACCCACTCCCCACATGGGGGTAACCTTATCTCCCCACGTTGGAAGGAGAGCCATAACCAGTCCCATTGAATTTGCTAGCGCTACAATGTTATCTACATGCTTCCAGTAGCCTTCCTCCGGTTTGAGTGTGTTCAGATTGCTGAAAGGCAGGTGCCCAAGCCGGTTTGGTGTCCGTAGCCCATCTTCTTCAGCAAGCAGAACTGCCTGAATTACATTGAAGTTTTGTCTGGCACGAGTCTTTAAATATTTTGAGGCATCATCCGGTGAATAGCGGTGAAACAGCTCCCATGCTGTATCGGCGAGCCAGGGAAATGGTTTGTCATCTTCCCGCTTCAGCATCAGCCCGTCAACTATTAATCTTTTTTTCATATTTTCAGTCCCAAATTACAACATGTTATATTAAATATAGCAGCTTGTTGATTGAATACTCTTATTTATAAACTATTTGTGGGCGTTCTGAATAGCAAAATTCCGGTGTATTCAAGAATTGTTCTGTTTTGTGTGCAATACCTTTGCCATTCCTGCGACAAAAGTGCATAATGTTTACCAGTTTCATGCAAGCCACCAGGCTGTATCTTCGTGTTTCCACAACAGCTACAACGCCATGAAAAAACTAATGCTTATTATTTTATTCAACATATCTGCGTTTTTTTCATGCACAACAAAAGCGCAAGATTCTGTTTTAAACACTAATGATATTGTCAGGGCGATTTCAACCTCGTTGTCAAGTAACTTTAGTTTTTCAGTAAGGACTTCTATCCCGATGTTCAACACCTTGCCAACCAACGTAATGATTGAGTATCGCTTCTATAGGAAGGGTTCTGGCTCGATTTACATCAACCATCAACGTGAATGTGCTATTTTTCAAGTGCCCATTGATCGAGAGTGGCACCATTCATTTGATAAAGCCAAATGGCTCTAGAACAGCAAATATGCTCTTTTTTGGACTGAACCTTCCCCATCCGAAGATATTCAGAAGTTAAAAGATTTGGTTTCAGAAAATTGATTGCGGTGGGCTATTGCCAGTTTCCTAATTCACCAATCTAAAAAAATCGATGTTTCACCGAACAGCATAAATATGTCAAAACCGGTAAACGAGT
>JAAZFF010000279.1 GCA_012511845.1 Lentisphaerota bacterium | reverse complement strand
CGCTCGATTCCTTCGACACTGCATTAGCTCGCATCACGCCCCTGCAACCAACTGACCTTATTGATCCTATTGACCACATTGACCTCATTGAGGTCGCCAAGCAACCACGGCTCAGCAACCACCCATCAGCAACGGCGCGCTACGGAGAGCGTCGCCCTACCCTGCCCATCACGCAGGCAGTCCCCTCAGGCTCAGCAACCACCCATCAGCAACGGCGCGCTACACAAGCCCACCAAGCATAAACCCAAGCAGGCGCTCGGGGCTCCCAGGCTTGGCAACCACATAGCCGCTGCGTCGCCCTACCTGATGCAGATCCCGATTCTGCATAAGCTCTGCCCACTGATCACTAGCCACTGCCCACTCTCTATATCCTGCGTCCGCTCCTATGAAGCTTGCGATACTCAGCAGGGCTTACGCTGTACGCTTTTTTAAACAGGTTGTAAAATCGGCTGAGACTCTGAAAATTCGTATCATACGCAATCTCAAGAATTTTACTGTCACTGTCAACAAGCCTGCGCGCTGCATGACCTATCCGCAATTCGTTTATGAAATCTGTCGGTGTTTTACGTAAATATTTCCTGAACACCTTGCATAAATTCCCCGGTGTACACCCCGCCAGTTCTTGCATCCTGGTCAATCCTCCAAGAAAATTTTCCGGCCTGCGCATAACTGTACATAGATTTTCCAGCCATTCCGGTACTGCCGATTCTTTCAGAAGATCAAGATCATCAATAAAGTAGCGGGTATACAGTTCGGCTATAAAAATACTCGTATTAATCTTTCTGACAGATGCATTGTTAATCGACTGAGTATTCAGTCTGAGAAGGCGATTATAGAGCAATCCCGTTTCGCCTGACTCCAGACTGAAACACGCCGGCAGAACCGGCTCAGTCATTCGATGCAAAAATTCATCCCCGTCAAGGTATACGCTGAGTGAAAGAGCCAGCTCCAGATCGAAATCGAACATGACAATTTCAACATTGTCGAACTCCTTGTCAGGTCCGAAGCTGTGCTCATCATCAGGGCGTAAAAAACAGATGTCTCCTGCAGTCAGTCGCTGTACTCCCCCATTGACTCTGTGCTCTACAGCCCCTTCGTTTATGAGAAGAACCTCAAGAAATTCATGAGTGTGCGGCATTGTTCCGCTCACAGGAATTTCATTAAAATGTATATCACCGCCAACCTGAATCCACGAAAACTTGTCGGATTCTGTCCACTTGATATTGTGGCATGTCACCCTCGATCGCACGATCGGGTCAAGCCAGTTTTCAGCAGTTTGTCTATTTGCTTCAATTTGCATAAGGGTATTCGCAGTATATAAAACATCATATGAAAAAGTGATTTACAGAAACTCGTGGATAATATAGAGCAATAAAAAGTCTTTGTAAAGGAAGAAACAGAATGCACATAAAGTGTAGAATATACGGTTATTAAACGAAAGGTACACGTGGTATGCTTAATTTTAAAACATCGGATTTTGTCAATGCAATATTAACATCGAAGCGGCGCAAAGTTTTGCCCCTTATGGGTGCACCAGGAGCAGAGCTGTCAGGTTCAGATTTGAATGATGCTTACAAGGATGGGGAAATCCAATTCAAATGCCTGGAGGCTCTCTACAATGAGTTTCCAACGGAAGCCGTTTTCACATTCATGGATCTTTCACTCGAAGCGGAAGCTTTCGGCTCACCCATCGAATTTGTTACAGGTGAAGTTCCCACCGTTTCTGCTCCAATCGTATCGGATGAGGAGAGCATCGATGCACTGAAT
>JAAZFF010000278.1 GCA_012511845.1 Lentisphaerota bacterium | reverse complement strand
CAAGGTAACAGGTTATAGCTTCAAGGCAATTTTTAGTGCGTTCCGGGCGACTATGGTAATGGTCTCCCTCACTGCAGTATATAGCAGTGCTGCAACAGTGTATGTGAGCGGCGATTACAACGAAACAACCGTCGGCTGGGGGATATCGGCATTCAATACCATTCAGGCAGGAATCAATGCGGTTGAGGCTGACGGCACGGTGAATGTAGCGGCGGGCACATACGAAGAGATACTGGATGTGAACAAGGCTGGAGTGACAGTGAAGGCAGTCGGCGAGGCGGTTGTTACTTTTGCCACGGTTGCAAATGATAAGTCCGTGATTACGATTAGTGCCGATGGTGCGACATTTGATGGCTTTGAGGAACAACTGAAGCGATCAACAAGGTTGTCGGCATAATTGTAGCAGCACAGAATGTAACCATCAAAAATACCAAAATTCATGATTTTGTAGGAGCTCTGATTCGCCCCGATGGAGCTCACAATCTGTTAATAGAGGACTGCACACTCTACAACAGCAGCGCATTTGGTATCTACCCAATTTCAAAGAGTGATAACGTGACGATCAAAGGCTGCTATCTGGCAGGCAGCAATGGTATTCGAATATATAAAAATGGGACAGGCTGGGTCATTGACGGTAACTACATTGCCGGACGGCACAACTGGGATGAGAGCGTCAAGTTTCCCTTTTAGACAGCACAACTTGGTATAGCCATGGAAACCGGCAGTGATCATACAGCAGTTAACAATGTGATCGTGGGTGTAACGCAGTCTGGTATCAAGGTTGAAGTCGACAACTGCAAGGTTATCAACAATACGATTGCTTTCTGTTATGACTGGGCGTCCACTTACAGCGTACCTCTGATATTACAGCCGCATGTTGTCGGTAATGCATTTGCTATCCGCTTTAAAAAAGTCAACAATGCTCTTGTTCTCAATAATAATCTGGCATACAACTATCGCGGTATCGGGGTTAATTCCGACTCTGAATTGCCTGATGCTCAGTCGGTAATAGCCTTTAATAATGTGTTTGGCGGCGGATACGCCGGCTTTGAGGCGTTAGGTTATGTTGAGGGAGTAGATTGGGAGAATGAAGCCGGCAAAGTGCCGGTTGATGGTTTTGACTGGGATCCCAGGCTGACTGCCATCAACTCTGATTGGCAGACTGGAAGGGCAGGCAACATCAGTGGTGATCCAAATCTGGTGTCGCTATTCCCGTTTAACCCCAGGTTGCGTGCAACGAGCAGCTGTATTGATGCAGGTCAGAACTATGGCGCACTGACGGTGGATTTTGATGGTAATCCGCGTGTGATTGATGGCTACAGGCTGGGTCTGGGTGCTGATACTGTGGATATCGGAGCGTTTGAGTCGCCCTATATTATCCCTGAGATTGTCTATATAGATGGAGAGTTTGAGCAGGGCGACAGTGCCGGACATATATGGGGCTACAATGCATTTTCCGATATTCAACCGGGGATTGATCTGGTAGCCGATGGCGGGATAGTGAGTGTGGCGGCTGGCGAGTATGATGGTGCGCTGAGCATCGACAAGGCACTGTCGATTCTGTCGGAGTCCGGTGCCGAAAACACGGTAATCCGCAACTCAAGCAATGCATATGCAGCTACAGTAAGTATATTGGCAGGGGGCGTACAGATTGGAGCTGCGGAACGGGGCTTTACGATACTGGGCTTTGAAGGCGATGCAGGTGAGACCGGGCAGGCTGCGGTTCAGATTAGCGAAGAGGCAAATGAGGGTATCCGCATCAATTATAATCGTTTTAACGGTAGCGGAATGGCGATTTCCAACCTTGGCAGCAGTGAGCTTGATGGAACGAAAAACTGGTTTGGGGTTGAGTATGGACCGACCCACAGCTCGAACCCTGAAGGCAGCGGTGCAGCAGTCAGTGACAATGTCAATTTCAGCCCCTGGTATGCGAACAGCATCCTGACAGAGCTACGCTACCTGTCGGAGAAAAATCAGGAGACAACCACTCTGGGAACCCCGCTGGCATGGTTTGAGCAGCATGGCATTGTGCCCCCGGAGGAAGAGGAAGTAAACTGGGATGAACTTGATCTTGAGGATAGTGATGGTGACGGGGTACCCAACTGGAAAGAATACCTGGCAGGGACAGATCCCAACGATGCAGAGTCACAGCTCAAGATTGTAACTATTGAATGGGGAACCGGCAACAAGCCATATATTGAGTGGTTGGGCGGCACAAATGGTGCAGCAATACCGTATGATGTTGAGTATTCACCCACTCTGAATCCGGCAAATTGGCAGAAAGTAGGTCAGCGTGAACGAGTGCATGGCACCAATGATTGGCTTAGTGCATCCAAGTTTGAGGAAACCGGTGGATTTTTCCGTATTGCAGTGCCGCTGGCAACCGCTGAACAATGAGGACAGTGGATAGCAGCCGGTTCAGCTCCCCGAGAAAGCCCAAAACCTGTAATCAGTAGTCATTCAGGATCTCAGGGGTAAACCAGAGCACAGTGTCGAGCTTCCGGATATCCACAGGCACATCGTTTTCCAGCATCAGCATGGCACCAGAAGCCACCCCCCGGCGGGCGCTACTTCTATAATCGCTGTAAATTCCGCTTTCGTGGTGTGATTCTACCATTCCTGTTTTTTATTCGCAATTGATTTTGGAAAATACAATGACATCGCCACTCCGAATTGTTGTTGCCTTTAACAACCTTAATGCAAAACAGCCACCGTAGCATAGACATTCTTGTCAGTGCCCGCTTGCTGGGTGGTTGCGAGGTACTGAGACCGGTCTCCAAAGATCTATCCACAGCCCACTAATCACTATACGGCTCACCGTGCAAAGGTAGGGCTGGTTTCTCCGCAAACCGCCGTAGTTGACGGGTGGTTGCGAGGTACTGAGACCGGTCTCCAAAGATCTGTCCACAGCCCACTAATCACTGTACGGCTCACCGTGCAAAGGTAGGGCTGGTTTCTCCGCAAACCGCCGTAGTTGACGGGTGGTTGCTGAGTCTGGGATCCCTGAGCGCCAGCTCGGGAGAACGTGTCCCGCTCCGCTGTGAACGTGTATGGTCACCCGTCGAACGTCAAGGCGCACGAACGCGCGTCAGCGCGTTCCGTGCCGCCGCTTGTTGGGGTAATTTTCATTGTTCTGTGTGAATCTCCCAGACTGCCACTAAATGTTGACTGTCGCTTGTAAATGGCTCCCTTCTCCATCCTGCCCATCGCTCTCGCAGTCTCATTCCCGCTAATTGCGCCATCAAGTCCAATTCTGCCGGCCAGACGTACCGAAATGGTATAGATTGGCGTTCCCACCTGCCATTTATCATTTCGAAGTGGTGAGAAATTAGACCCTGTTCGGCGATATTGTATTCGTCGAACCCCAGTTGAATATCGCTGATTTTGAAAGGACGAATTATCTCGCCATGCGGCAGACGCTGCAAGTCTGGCAACATAACCTCAATAATAAAGCATCCACCGGGAACAAGGTGTGCTGCGGCATTATGAAAACATGCAACCTGTGCCTCTTGCGTTGTCAAATTCATGATTGTATTGAAGATCAGATAGACGATAGAGAAGGAGCCGCCGACGCTCAGTGTCGAAAAATCGCCAATCGTAACATCAATGCCTTTGCTGCCAGGCTTTTCATACAAGTGTGACACCATCGCTTCCGATAGATCAATCCCATGTACAGAGACGCCTCGCTGCGAAAGGGGAATGGCAATTCGCCCTGTGCCGATACCAAACTCCAAAGCGCGGCCTTTTCCAGCAAGTGCTGCAAGGAAATCAACGGTCGGAATAACTACGTCGGTGGCGAACATCTCTGCCAAGGATTCGTCATATCTAGCGGCTACTTGGTTATCAAAATATCCGCTGTTATTCATCATTTTTCCCCAACAGTGTTATTGAGCTAACTTCACCAAGAGAAATCCCCGGCGTTCACCTCCAAGTCTAGCAAAAACAACATGCATAACGCAATAAATCATTAGCTTTCTACAGAGTACTGTTTTGCCCCTATTGACCGCATTGACCTAATTGATGTTGCTTTTGGACCACCCAGCCTGCGAGACAGGATCGAATGCAGCAAGCCACTGTCCGTTTAATCACGCCGCCATTACACCATGAAGTCTCTGCCTGTTGGGACAGCTTATGCGGTCTGGGTCGGCATCGGCATTGTCGGGGCTGCCATCCTTGGCATCATCCTCTTTGACGAGTCCGCAAATCCGTTGCGACTCATCAGCCTGGCAGTCATCATCCTGGGCATTAAATAGGACTCAAGCTATTATAAACGAGCGTGGGGTTTGCTTTTCATCCCCCTGGATTGCATCATCAGATATCAAGGGTAATGTTGACGATGTGAGTGTCGAAGGAGAAT
>JAAZFF010000027.1 GCA_012511845.1 Lentisphaerota bacterium | reverse complement strand
CATAGAATGGGCGTCATGGTGGGAGGTCACAATTGAGCGATGGCATAACGAGGGGCTTCCAGAAGAGTGTTCCAATCAGTATTCGATTTTTCAACATTTCGGTCTGGATATATATCGGCAGGACTGGTTTGTTGTCTGCGGCAATGAGTGCCCTGCTCCGAAATCGCACGGATCAGGGATTATAGAAAGTCTCAAAGATTACGAGCGCATACTACCTCATTTATACCCGCCAGACAGAGTCAACGAACAAAGATGGACAGAATGGGCGGCAGAACAGGATCGCGGCGATTCAGTGCTGTGGTTTACAGTTGATGGATTTTTCTGGTTCGCCAGAAGACTTCTCGGAATTTCAAATCATTTGTATGCCTTCTATGATCAGCCGGAGTTGCTTCACCGTATCAATACTGATCTGGCAGAATGGATACTTCTCGTAATCGAACAGGTATGCGCAATATGCAAGCCTGACTTCATGACATTCGCTGAAGACATGAGCTATAACCATGGCCCCATGATTTCAAAAGAGAGCTTCGATGAATTCATGCTCCCCTATTACAATCGTGTGATTCCGGTTCTGCGAAAACATGGAGTAATGCCCATAATAGATACTGATGGGGATCCTTCCGAGCTGGCTGAGTGGATTGATTACTCCGGTCTTGAAGGAATTCTCCCGCTGGAACGTCAGGCCGGTGTAGATATTGGAGAATTAAGAAATAAATATCCTAAAATGAAATTCATCGGTCACTTTGACAAAATGACGATGGACAAGGATGACGATACCGTTCGGGCTGAATTCGAACGGCTTTTGCCCGTTGCCTCACGCGGAGGTTTCCTGATAAGCTGCGATCACCAGACCCCTCCTGCTGTCTCATACTCGCAATACTTAAGATATCTCGACCTTTTCCGGGAATATGCTGCAAGAGTGGGAGACATGTCGAAAACTATTTCTGTCTAAAACCTGGAATATATGTGTAAATTTTTCTATTTTCAAAACTGTGAGTGTTAATTAAAAAGGAACTGATTATGACCGAGAAAAACTTCAATGATATTGTGACCCGGATACGTGCAGAACATGCAGCAATGCTAAAACGTCCTAATGAGATAAGAGAAGAGTTCTACAACGGTGTTTACAAACGTTACAAATATCCTGTAATAACCGGTGATCATACTCCCCTGGAGTGGCGCTTCGATTTCAATCCCGAAACGAATCCGTTTTTCCAGGAACGCCTCGGCGTCCATGCCGCCTTTAACTCCGGAGCCATGATGTTCAACAACAAGGTCTGCCTCATGGTGCGCCTGGAAGGAAACGACCGCAAATCATTTTTTGCAGTAGCTGAGTCTGAAAACGGTATCGACAACTTCAGGTTTCATGACAAGCCGATAATAATGCCTGAAACTGACGACCCTGACACAAATGTCTACGACATGCGTTTTACGGAACATGAGGATGGTTGGATTTACGGGCTGTTTTGTACAGAGAGAGCAGATCCTGACGCTGCCCCCGGGGACTTGTCTGCGGCGATAGCACAATGCGGCATCGCAAGAACAAGAGATTTAATTAATTGGGAACGTCTTCCTGACTTGAAATCTCAGTCGGCTCAACAGCGCAATGTAGTTCTTCATCCGGAATTTGTTGACGGGAAATATGCACTTTACACACGCCCGCAAGATGGGTTTATTGATACAGGAAGTGGTGGAGGTATAGGTTTCGCACTCTGCTCAGATATGGAAAATGCTGTAATCGGTGAAGAGAAAATCATAGACAAGCGAATCTATCATACAATCAAAGAAGTTAAAAACGGGCACGGAGCAACGCCTGTAAAAACAGATGCAGGCTGGTTACATATAGTTCACGGCGTACGCGCATGCGCATCCGGTCTGCGCTACGTCATATACGCATTCATGACAGCCCTGGACGACCCTTCCAAACCTGTTGCTACTCCCGGAGGATTTCTAATTGCCCCGTATTCAGATGAGTATATCGGAGATGTTTTAAACTGTGTATTCTGCAATGGTGCGGCAGCAACTCCCGACGGTCGTCTCCTGATTTACTACGGAGCGTCGGATACTCGTTTGATGGTAGCTGAAACAACAATAGATCGAATGATTGATTATTGCTTCAACACACCGGCAGACGGATTGCGTTCTGCCGAGTGTGTCCGTCAACGTATCGAACTCATTGAGCGAAATAAAAAATTCCTGGGAAGCAACTAAAAATTACTTCTTCTTTTTCATTGCTTTGAGTAGCGCATCATTAGTCTTGTACTGTTGAATCTTGTTGAGGAGGGTCTCCATTCCCTCCTGCGGGTTACCACTGGCGGTCAACTCACTGCGCAGCATACGGGCAAGTTCACCCTCCTCTTCTCCCACTATGAACTCTGCATTTAATGTAAAGGTCGATTCGATATTTATTGCGGGGAAGATACGCTTATGGGCAAGTTGCTTATCGAGATATATCTCCATGTTTGCAGCGCCGTCAAGCTCCTCAGCAATAGATGCATCTACAAGATTGGTGTTTTCTGAAAGAAGTGTGGCGAGAATTGTTACAGACCCACCGTCCTCAAAACTTCTGGCGGAGCTGAATATGCGTTTTGTTTTGGTAAATGCGTTCAGATCAACGTTTTCACCCCCGGATTTCGCAGTTGCAGCGTGTACAGCACTATATGCTCGTGCCAGCCGTGATAAAGAATCAAGCATTACTACAACATCTTTTCCACGTTCAGCTTTTCTACGAGCTATTTCACTGACAACCTCAGCCATTTGTATGTGTTTTTCCGCAGCTTCATCAAACGTCGAATAGAATACCTTTGCATTGGAACCCTGCTGCATGGATGTAATTTCTTCGGGTCGTTCACCGATAAGCAGCATAACGATCTCCACATCGGGATGATTCTCTGATATTGCATTTGCCACCTGGCGCAACAGCATGGTTCGACCTGTCCGCGCGGGAGCTATTATCAATCCGCGCTGACCAAATCCGATTGGGGAAATCAAATCCAACACCCTTGCAGTCTTGCAACCGTCCTTTGTCTCCAAGTTAAATCTTCGATCCGGATGTTTGGATTTCATCTCATCAAAAGTCGGTAAGCGGCGTGCCTCATCAAAATCCATCCCATTTACAGATACAACCTCTGTTGCTGTAAAGTCCCTGTCACGTCTATCTCGCACCGGAGGTCTTGTTTTTGCAACAACGTAGTCGCCCGGACGCAAATTATACCTTCGCACCACCTGATGGGGAACCATCGCGTCCTCTGGGCATGACTTGAAGCAGCCATATTCATTTCGCACCCAACCTTGCCCCAACTGGTTAAGTTCCAGATAGCCTTCCGCCACAACGGCTCCACCCAGAATAGCGTGATTCCTCAGGATTGCAAAAACAAGATCATGCTTTCCCAGTGAAGGAAGCGTTTCTGTTATTCCATGTTCTTCTGCTATTTTAAACAGGGTACTGACCTCGAGAGCCTGAAGTTCGGCAATATTAAGAGAAGGGAGATCATTGTCTTCAGTCGCAGCCCCGCGATTTTTGGAGTTCCGCCTTCCTGCAGATTCACTGCCATGTCCGCCGGATGTGGCCTGATGACGCTGCTTATTGCGTTCCTCCCTGCGCTGGTTCCAGTACTCCTTTCTGCTCAAGGGCTGTTCAAGTCCCTCACTCTCAAGAGCGTCCTGAGCGGTTTGAACATCACCGGCAGGCACCGCAATGTAGCTGTCTATGTCTATCGCATCTTTTTTCATGCGTCCGATATCCGCCATGATCGCTCTTGCAGCCTCCTTACGCGCCTCAATCTCATCCTCATCTATCTCATCCGAGTCGTCATCATCTTCCGGATCAACCGAGAACTCATCCAGATCATGGTCATCTGAAAAATCTTCATCAGCCATCTTATCATCAAAGTCCCGGGAGACATTTATGTTTTCCTGGTCTTCTGAAAGACCATTTGCAGAATCCTGTTCAACTTTTTCATCAGAAGTTTCTTGCACGGTCGCCTTGACCTCGTCGTCTGTCTTGCGAGAACGTCCTCTTGTACGTTTTGCCGTTGTTTTGGCATTATCCTCGCTCTTCTCTGATT
>JAAZFF010000277.1 GCA_012511845.1 Lentisphaerota bacterium | reverse complement strand
TGCGATTTTAAAACTCCATGATAATGCCGGGAATACCGGGAGGCGCGGACGGAGAAATGAACTCCTTTTAAATCTGAATCACGGCAGCTTCGACAGCAGAAGATTTCTTGCCGAACTTGAGAGCGATATAAAGCTTTTCCAGGACATTATTGAAAAAGTTGATAAACTCAACCTGATAAATGAAGACCCCAAATGCGACGCTTTAATAGAAACCATTGCATCTGTATTGAATAACAATCATGCTGATATCAAAGGAGAACGTGAGAAGCGCAAAGTTATAGTTTTTACTACGTATACAGACACGCAACTTCATGTTACTCCGCAGGTGGCTGCAAAATTCGGTGCCGACAGGGTGCTGGGAGTAAGCGGAAGCAATTACGGGAAAGAACTTGCACAGAAAGTCAGAACAAATTTTGACGCTTCGGCAGAAGATCCCGCTGATGATTACGATATACTTGTAACAACCGACAAGCTCTCGGAAGGTTTTAACCTGAACCGCGCAGGACTCGTGATCAACTACGATATACCGTGGAATCCAACGCGGGTTATACAACGTGTAGGACGCATTAACCGTATCGGGAAAAAAGTTTTTGAAAATCTGTATATTCTGAACTTCTTCCCGACGGAAAAAGGACGAACCATTACGCAAAATGTAGAAATCGCACAGACCAAGATGTATGCGATACACGATATACTCGGTGAGGATGCCCGGATATTCTCAATTGATGAAGAACCAGGTGCTGCAGGACTTTTCTTGAAACTGACTAGTACGCAGGATGAAGAGATGAGCTTCTATACAGCGGCACGTATAAAGTACAACAAAGCAATGGCACTTTTGCAGAAAAACAACAACAACGCTGAACAGCGTCTGCTTTGTCTGCCCATGCGAGTTAAGACAGCGTTTGAAAGCTGCCCTTATGCTGACAATAATGTTAAGGGGATTTTTACCTTCCGGCGTCAGGGGTCCAATTACTTTGCAGTTGGCTATAACCGGGCAACAGATGAAATGGAACAATGGGCACTTGAGGACGCAATAACTCAGATAGAATGTGATTTCGGAACACCGCGTGTCGGATTTTCCGGTGACTTCTGGGGCGGTGGTGAAACTGACAAAGGCAAGAAACTGCCCGGTCTTTATGAGAGGCTGACAACCTTCGTACCGACTTCTGCAGTACCGGAAAAGATGCGAGGCGGTGCCGGGCTGAGCAACCACCAGCTGGCATTTTTAAATTTGAATCAACTGATTGCCGCAATGGATGACGGGTATTTGAAAGAGTTTGCGGTGGTTGTAAGAGAAGACGTTCAGAACTACCGCTTGCTGCCGCAAGCTACAGTGAGCAGGCTTGCCATACAATCGTACTCGCAGGACAACAAGGAACAAACAAAAGAGCTGTGTGATGTGCTCGAAGCACAGTATCGCATACGGGGACCGAATTATCTCGATGCTGAAAAAGCGCGTTCTGCAGAGACTGCCATAATCGTGACTGTTGAAAAGAAATAGCGAGCCCGGCAAGCCGGGCAGTGGGCAGTGGTTAGTGGGCAGTTTTCTCATGAGCCGCAGACTGTAGCACGGACATTCCTGCCTGTGCCCGCCTGCTAAGAAGGTAGGGCTGGTTTCTCCGCAAACCGCCGTGGCAGCAGTGTCCTGGGATCCCTGAGCGCCAGCTCGGGATCGGCTTGCCCCGGCTTGTCCGGACCCCAGGATGCCCAAGGATTATTCCAAATAAATTACAACACGGAAGAACCCGCTGTCGCCGGATGGGTAAAGAACGGAAGTTTCCGTATTTTCGGCAACTATTCCATTCTCTATTTCCGACCATACACCGGAAAGTGTCTGTGCATATTCAACAGCGTATATTTTCCCGGGAACGCTGTCCCAGAATATCCTGATACCTTCATCTGATGGCTTAATGGATGTAACACGCAATAAGGAACGGTTATCAAGCGGATCAGTCCCGGCAAGAAATTCCTCGTAGTTACTCAAGCCATCGCCATCCGGATCATCATCCCGCCCTGAAGCCATATCGCCCCATTCAATAC
>JAAZFF010000026.1 GCA_012511845.1 Lentisphaerota bacterium | reverse complement strand
TTCAAACCGCAGGGATTTTCAGCGCACGGATACCCTCTCTACAATGTCCCAACCGACACGCTTCCGGAATGTCCGGGTTCATGTACATCATTCATGCCCGATAGCAGCGGCAATATAATACAACTGCTGTCGAGCACAACACCAGAAGGACGTCTCCGTTGGCGGTATCGCAACGAATGGCCTACACTTCATGCGGGGCACAGAACGACAGCACGTGGCGACGAACCCGGCGTTGTTATAGCTCCATTGCGTACCTGGGGGATTGTGCCGGTAAATGATGAGATAGGTGAAGTGATAGCGTTTACTTCCAATCTCGGTTGTATATATTTTATGACGGCTGATGACGGACTTTTCATCGGACGCGTATTCCGCGATGCGAGGTTGGGGCTTGTCTGGAATAGCGAAACTCCTCCAACGCCCGAAGTTTTTGCAGAGATGAGTCTTGGTGCTGAGCATTTCGGAGGAACGTTACAGAAGGTGCGCTGTGCCGATGGCAAATACAGATATCTCTTCGTTGCAGGAAAAAATCATTGCTCGGTCATTGAGCTGACAGGCCTTGACACTGTGCGTCGCATTCCAGGAGGCACAATTACCGTTACGAGAGATCAGATCATGGAGGTGGAGGCAGAGCGTCTGCGTCGTGCGGGACAGAAGACTCTTCCCAAAACACTTCATGTGCCCAGGGTGGCAAACGATTCAATAAAAGTTGACGGTAACGCTGCTGAGTGGTCTGCTGGGCGTACGGAAGGATTTGCGCTTGCATACGACGATACACATATCCATGTGCTCTATCAGGGAAAAGACGCACAGGCTACATTTCAGAACAACGGTGTTAATCCCCTGGAACTTTTCAAAACAGGTGATGTAATTGATGTAATGCTGCAGACAAATCCTAAAGCTAATCCCAGACGTGATAAAGCGGCAGCCGGTGATATACGAATCAGCTTCTCGATGTTTGAGGGCAAGCCGGTTTGCGTACTGTATGATTTTGTAATTCCCGACTACAAGGGACCTAAAATACCGTTCAGCTCACCGTGGCGGACTGTCTGGTGCGACCGCGTGGTGATGCTTGAGGACGCTAAAGTTCAGGTACAGCGCAGAGGGGAGTACTACACACTTGAGGCATCAGTACCGCTCGAGGATATAGGGCTGGATCCGAAGAAGTTGCGCTCAACGAGAGGTGATGTCGGGCGCGTAATGAGCGATGCAAGCGCTACTGAAGCTGTTGAGCGTGTATACTGGTCGAACAAGAATACGGCTATTACAGCTGATCTGCCCAGTGAAGCAGGGCTCCAGCCAAGGTTGTGGGGTACCTTTATTTTTGAATAAAACGTACTTTTATGCTGTTTTCGAAGAGTTTTATCAACATGGTCAAAATCTTAAAATAACTTAAAGGATAGAAAAATATGAGCAGACAATTGGGAATGGATTGCATTAACTGTCGAGAAACACCAAGGCCGGGACATACCGAATACTCGATGCACTATCATACAAATCTTATAGGAACTATAGCAGGTATTGATCCTAAAAAAATAAGCGGTCTCGATCCTGTACCGGCAGATATATTGCGGAAGTTATACGATGCTTGGGATTACGATTTTATCTGGTATTCAAACGATGGATTTATAGATTGGGAAGAAGCAGGACGTTGCACAGATCTGGGACACGCTGTCTATGCCGATGACGGAAGTGATCAGCGCGATGCAAAGCCTTGCCCGTTTAACGAACCGGAAGAAGTGTGGGCCTTCAACCCGGTCGAAGAATACGGTCTATACCCTTTTGACGATCTGGTAGCAGGGTATGAAAAAGACTACCTTGAAAGAAAGGCAGCGTTTCCTAATCAGGTTTGCACAGGCGGCTACTATAAAAGTATTATTTCCGGAGCGATAGCTTCATTTGGTTGGGATATGTTGCTGATGGCTGCCTCAGATGAGGCGAAGTTTGCCCGCGTACTGGAACGCTTTGGAGAGTACACATTGCATCACACGCGAGCATGGGCTGAAACTTCAATTGATGTGTTTATACAGCATGATGACATTGTCTGGACCTCAGGCCCGTTTATGAGACCTGATTTTTATCGCGAAGCACTTATTCCGATCTACCGCGAACTTTGGAAACCTCTCATAGCTGCCGGTAAAAAGATTCTTTTCTGTTCCGACGGCACCGTCGATATGTTCATGGAAGATATCGCAGCATGCGGAGCAGACGGATTTATTTTTGAACCAAGTAATGATTTTGAAAAACTTGTGAAAACATTTGGTGGAAGCCATGCGCTTGTTGGCAGCGCTGTAGACTGCCGCACTATGACCTTCGGCACCTGGGAGCAAGTGAAGGCAGAAATTGATAAAACAATGGAGATAGCGCGGGGTGTTCCCGGTTTCATGTTCGCAGTGGGCAATCATATCCCTGCCAATGTTACAGATGAGATGTGTACTCAATACATGGACTATCTTAAAAAAATCTTTAAAGAAGGATGATTTTAAGCCACGGTTATGTGGTCATTCGCCCTACAGGTTAAGGTTTATCGCAAAACAATAATAGAAGTATCAGGGTGAGATTTAGACGCCTCACCCGTGCCTCCATACGCCCCCATGTTTATGCGATGCCCGTTTGGTTCCGGTTCAAATATCCAGCGCCGGTCAGTCGGCATTCCTGCATCAATGCAGGGACTTGTTTCAGCATCGGCAACAAATGTGCCGGTTTCCGTGCGCCAGGAGCCAATCCGGGATTTCAGATGATAATCGTCCTCCGGGGGATCAACAAATAACGGATCAACACTTAGGCAGTTTTCGAGCATTACATTCGAACCGGCTGTCCCGACATCTGACCAGTATACTGCAAGCGTTCCCGCGGCAGCCGAGACGTCAGTTCCATTGTTCCAGAATATGCTGTTCTCAACACTGTGGGAGTTGGAGCAACGCAGCCCGTCCGGCGTATTTTTTGACACTGTAAGATGTGCAAGAACCGCATTGGATATCCCGCTGATATACAGACCTGCTCCACCTCCTTTTGCGATATTTGATGCAAAAACATTGTTTCGGATAATCGCTTTGCTTCCACTCAAAAACAAGCCGCCTCCGTTTCCGGAGCCTTTTGTCTGAACATAGCCGTTTTTCAAAAATCTGCAACCTGCAATTTCCAATGTGCCGCCCGATGTGTAAAGTCCGTGACCGCTTAAATTATCACCGTCGGCATTCGTACCAATGTTGTTTTTCACAAATACACAATCATTCATCTTCACATCGCAATACCCGAATGATGCGCCGCCGCCATATTGATAACAGGCATTCCAGCCTGTGCCCGTCGCCTTGAGCGCGTTATTGCTGATGATACACGCCTCGAGCGAGAATCCGGCAGAACTGGCATAAATACCCGCTCCATGGATTGTGATCTTTGTTTTAAAACTGTCCAGCAAACCACGTCTGAAAGTTAAACCCGAAAGCAACACATCGCCACGTGCGCCGTTGATGTCCACAACACGCCCCGAATTCGCTGCATCTATAATAGTCTCGTCGGCTTCCTCGCCGATAATTTGTATGCCGTCCTCCCGGATTTCAAGAGGGAATTTTTCGGCAGGTGTCGTGTAGATACCAGGTGCAGCATGTATGCGCGTTCCCTGTACAGCAGCCTCCAGCGCCTTGGTAAGCGTTGCAAGCGGTGCAATTTCAGAGCCGTCCCCTGTAACATCACTGCCGGTTTCGGCTGATACGTAAAGATCGGCAAGATTCGGCTGAAGTTCAGGATACGAAGCGCCAATGTGAGCGGAAGATCCATCAGGTGCAGGACGCAGACCTCTTTCGAAGTGCGGATCCTCGCTGAAATTCCCATCCTCTGCGTCGCCATCGCCATTTTCCACGTTGCAACCACTCAGCATGATGGTTCCGCGAACATCATCACCATTGCTCCAAAGTATGGAATTTTCAATTGTTACCGTGCCGCCGTTACGACATACGCCCTCGCCTCCGTTGCCGACGATTGTGCATTGCTCTATTGTGACAGTGCCGCTGTTCACAAAAATTCCATCGCCACGGCAGTTGTCGCTATACTGGTCACTCAATGCTATCCTGCAGTCGTTGCCGGATATCCTGCAGTTATAAACCAGGAGCGATGTTCCCGAAAACCATATTCCGGCACCTTGAATGTACGAATACGGACCGCCGGGATAGTTTCCCAGATTGCCGGCAATACGCGAGTTGAGGATTTCCGAGCTCCCGCCATTGATGTAAATGCCGACACCCTTGCCATCTGTCCGTTGCTGTGTTTTGGTGATGGCATTGCCCTCGACCAGACAGCCGTCCAATTTTATGTTCGAATTAATCGAATAAAGACCGGCACCGAAGCTTTCATTATGAACATTGGAATAATGAAACAGGGAATTTTTCACCAATTTGCAGCTTTCAAGTACAATTTCCGGACAGTTAGAGAAATACAGTCCGCCGCCTTTTTTATTCCATATATTGTTGAGCATGCCTCCGGTAAATTCCAAATCACGGAATAAAACAGTGCTGTTATATGCAGACAAGATTCGCTGAACAGAAACTCCCGGATTTTGTGTGGTGAGCACAGTGCCGCTTTCACCTGTTGCACCGGGTGCGCCAATGCCGGCATAGCCGCCGAGAATAGTCAATCCCTGAGCATCATTAATCACTATTTCGGCAGCATTGCTGTAAACTCCCGACATAAGATAAATAATATCTTCGCTTTCTGTGGCAATTTCAACTGCTGTTTGCAGGGAGTCGAAAGCATTGTCCCAGTCACTGCCGGTCATATCTCCCGATCCCGTGGGCGTCACATAAAACGGACCTCCGCTTTTAGTGGTGAACTGGTATACTTCAGATGCAGCAAAACCGTGTGCGTTTGATGCCACGCAGCATGAATAGTATGTTGTACCGCGTGGAAGATCAGAAAAAGTTGTGAATAATTGAGCTTCTGAGACTTTGCCTAGTGAATTCGTAATAGTACAGACACCTGCGGTTTCACCCAGAAGGTAATCAACTACG
>JAAZFF010000276.1 GCA_012511845.1 Lentisphaerota bacterium | reverse complement strand
GTGCTGCAGTCTGCGGCTCATGAGAAAACTGCCCACTATCCACTGACTACTGCCCGGCTTGCCGGGCCTTGTCCTACCTTCCCTGCAACTAATGGAGAATTTTCAATTAGTCAGCAGTGTTTGGTTCATCCAGATAAGAGTTGCGCCTCAGCATCTTATTCCATTGTGAGATTATGCGACGCTGATTAAGGGAGTGGATTAATCGTTTTCCCGATGCCAATGTAATGCAATCCCGGCGTACAGGACTTTTGTCGTAATAATAACAGGAGCCGGAACACTGCCTGCAACACACAATAGTGTAAACCTGTATCAACCCGCTCTCATTGAATGGATGACTGTCCGGCGGGTCCAAGCGGTCATCTGATCTCATGTAGCCGCCTATAACGCTCGTATGCAGCGAGGCAGCCAGTTGTCGTGCCGGAACCAGATACGTTGTATCGAAGACCTTCCGGTCAAACTCTTCCCATGATTTAATACTTGCCGCAGGCAATGCCAGCAACACACGATAACGGTTGCCAAGGAGCAGTCCGTATGCAAAGTCCCACCTGCAAATCCAGCAATGCCTTTCAGCCAGGATTTTTGCTTCCCGTGAGACCAATATTTGACTGTGTGGTTTCATAATGTCTATTGTAACTATTTATGGTGCGTATAGTAAAGAGCTTGCTAAACAAAAGTGGCTGAAGCAGGTGCAGGTACGGAGCCTTGCGATTTTCCGATTTTCCGATGGGTGTATTGCAAAAGTGAGACTTTTTCACTATAATACGGATAGATTTTAATAAAGGTTATAGCAATGCTAACTGTTGAAGAGATAGATCAGATGTCACTGGTGCAAAAACTTCAGGTTATGGAGTCCTTGTGGGAGTCTATTACGCATCATGAAGAGGAATATTTGTCTCCTGCATGGCATGAGCAAGTTTTGAAAGAAACTGAGACGTCTTTTGCAAATGGTCAGGAGGTTGCTGTTGATTGGAAAAAAGCCAAGCAGGAGCTTCGTAAGCTTTTTGAATGAATTCATAACAATACGGCTATCGTTTTCAGGGTGTTAGACCTGCGCCAGAATCCCGATAAGATCAGCAAGGCTTTAAGAGAGAAGTGCTGAGGCTCCAACAAGATAAGTAATGAGCGGAAAGTTGTTGGGCGCTACGGCCATCACCACATAAGATTATACCAAACCCATCTACCAGAACAGGTGTCAGGGTATAAATTTTCAAAATTGATATTGAAATCCTTTCAAAACTGATATTGAAATCCTTTTAAAAGTTATGTTATGCTTGTGCCATGTCTGAGGATTTTATTCAATCTATTAAGAAAAATTATCGCCCGCGTATCATAGATACACGGTTTAATGAGCTATTGGATACTTTTGGGGGTGTTTTAATCACCGGACCAAAATGGTGTGGTAAATCTTGGAGTGCTGCAAAAGTGGCAGAATCAGCGATCTTTATAGATGACGCTGATAATGCAGCACGAGCGCGGCTATTGCCGGAATTAGTTCTGAATGGTGTAACGCCACGTTTGATAGATGAATGGCAGGATGTGCCTGCTTTATGGGATGCTGCCAGGCGCCTGATTGATACAAGGCGAAAGCCGGGTCAATTTATCTTTACAGGCTCAACTACACCACCAAAAGAGAGAACTTCTCATACAGGTACCGGACGTTTTGCCCGTTTAAGGATGCGTACATTGACTTTGTTTGAGGAGGGCCTGTCTAGTGGCAGCGTTTCTTTGAAAGAGCTTTTTGACTGCAGTGGCAAAATTCAGTCCCAGCTTTCCAAATATGACTTTAGCAAAGCATTGAAAGACATTTGTAACGGCGGTTGGCCTTCCAATTTATGGACGACTAATAAAAGACCAGGTGTGATTGCCGGAGAATACTTGAAGTCGGTGGTGGAAAACGACTTGTCCCGTGCTGATGGTATCCGGCGAGATCCCCAAATGGTATCACTGTTGCTCCGTTCGCTGGCACGAAATTCAGCTACCACTGTAAAGGCTACCACCTTACGGCAGGATATTATTGCTGTTGAAGGAGATGATCTTATCTCTGACCAAACTATACGTTCATATTTGCAAGCGCTTAAGGATCTTTTTATTATAGAGGAACAGCCTTCCTGGGCCCCATCCTTGCGTTCGCGAAAAAGGATTAGAGTCTCGCCAAAACTGCATTTTTCAGATCCATCACTGGCTGCTGCTGCCCTTGGTGCAACACCTGAGTTGTTGCAACAGGATATTCAGACAGCAGGTTTTCTTTTTGAAAGTATCTGCTACCGTGACTTATCTGTTTACGCCTCGGCAATAAACGGCAGGGTACACCATTATCAGGATAATGCCGGATTGGAAGTTGATATGGTCATAACGCTTGAAGACGGACGCTGGGGGGCAATAGAGGTCAAGCTGGGGGTGTTTGAGTTTGACAAGGCGGCGGCAAATCTGCAGCATCTCAGCAGAAAGCTGTCTGGTGAAGCGCCTGCGCCATCCTTTTTGGCAATCGTAACAGCAAGTGGAGGTGTGGCGCAAACACGGTCTGACGGAGTGAATGTTATTCCATTGGATTGTTTGGCACCATGATAACCCCTTTTATGTTTTCAGCAGCGATTCAGATAGCAACATCGTAAATCATGATTCTAAAGGTTTTTTAATAATGACTTTCAGACCACCGCTACATATAACAAGTTTGTCGAATCCTAAAATCAAGGATATTGTGCGCTTGCGGCAACGTTCGCACCGGGATGATGCCGATGCCCTTCTCATTGAAGGTTATCGTGAACTCAAGCGTGCGCTCGATAACAATTACACGCCAAAACAAATTGTTACGTGCGCAGAGCTGTTTATGGGCTCTCATGAACAGCTGCTCATCGACCGCTGCATGGAGCGAGGTGCGATGCATATCACATGCACTGTACCTGTTTTTAAAAAGATTTCTGCCCGGGATCGTCCCGACGGTCTTATCGCAACAGGTCCGCAAATTCGTACTTCTTTGTCGGAGTTGTCGCTGCCTCCCAATGCGCTGGTAGTAGTAACAGAGGGTATTGAAAAACCGGGTAATCTCGGCACCATTCTTCGCTCTGCCGATTCCGCCGGTGCAGATGCCGTAATTGTATGCGATCACAAAACAGATATTCAGAATCCGAATGTTGTCAGGGCAAGTATAGGTACCCTGTTCGCCCTGCCTGTTGTGGAAGCTGATACAGAGGAAGCAATCAGTTTTTTAGTGAAAAATAAATTTCTGATTCTGGCATCAACCCCCCATGCCGAACGACTTCATGTTGATTGCGATCTTGCAGGCAATACGGCGATTGTCGTTGGCGCAGAGCAGTACGGCTTGAGCGGGGCATGGTTGAATTCTCCGGATATTGTTACGGCACGCATTCCGATGCTGGGTCAGAGTGACTCACTGAATGTGGCATCTGCCGCTACGATCCTGCTATACGAAGCGGTGCGCCAACGTGTTGCAAAAGATCGTACTATTGTACCCCCTCCGCACGAACATGAGCAGGGAGGGGACGATCCGCACGATAGAGATTGCGAATGAACCGTATACTTGCAAGTGCCGGCGAGGTTGCTGATAACGAATATGTAGAGCTTCGTGACGAAAGATTCGTACATATTCGTGATGTGCTGCAGGCACGGACCGGGGATTCTGTCCGTATCGGCATCCTGAACGGACTCAGATTTGATGATGCCCATATTGTTTCAATCGACGCCGACTGTTGTGTGATAAAACTCGGCTCAGGAATTGCCCCGCTGCCATCGATAAATATAGATTTGCTACTTGCTTTGCCGCGACCAAAATGCATGAAACGGCTCTGGCCTCAGTTGACAGCAACCGGCGCAGGGCGGATTTTTATTGTAAATGCTGAAAAGGTTGAGCCCAATTATTGGGGAGCGCAGATTTTGAAAAGGGAAGCATATATGCCCCTTGTTATTGAAGGCTTGTCACAATCCGGGGATACAGCAGTTCCTGAAATAGTGATAGAGCGCAGGCTTAAGCCGCTGCTGGAAGATAAAATAGGGCACGACTATAATGACGGCTGCAAGTTACTTGCAAACCCCGGAAGTCCGCACTTGTCTGCGAATGGAAGCAATGCCGGGATTGGCAACATGCGGAATAACAGACTTATTGTAGGTGTAGGACCGGAAGGTGGATGGTCGAAATACGAACTCGACATGTTTGAACAGAACGGGTTCAGGCTATTCGGATTCGGAGAGCGAATTCTGCGGACCGATACAGCGTGTATTGCACTGATAACACATGTGCAGACGCTTTTCCGTCGCTGAATGTGTTGTTTTTTCCAATTTCAGAACACCTTACCTTTTGGAAGTTGCAATGACATCATCTTCTTTTGATTAATGGTTTAGGAGGGTGGTCGGCGGAGCAGGTTGGCTTGCCTGCTGTGCTGAAAGGTAGAGTGTTTGCAGGGGTGTGTTGATGTGGCGCCCCGCTTGCGTCATGACTGCCACGGCGGTTTGCGGAGAAACGCGCCCTACCTTCGCTGCTCAACGGGCGGTGCTGTTGCACCTCCGCACCGCACCTCCACATCGGTCCCTCCTTACGCCGACACCATCAGCGCCTCGCACCCGTCCACTTCCCGCGAATGCCTGGTAATTTCGTGCCGGACACTGGGACTGCAGAGCCCCGAGGTAAGGTGTTCTGAACTTACCAGGAACTTTGCTCTCTCAATTTGTTCAGGCGCTCCATTCGCCTCGATATGGTGTCCTCATAGCCGTTTGATGTGGGGGTGTAGTATTTCTTTGCTATGGGGATATAATCCTGTTCCACAAAACTTTCGGGAAAATCGTGAGGATATTTGTATTCGTCGCTCAGGTCTTTTCCCACGGATTTGACGTGTACATTGCGCAGTTTTTCCGGAACTTCCATTATACGCCCGGAACGTATGTCTGCCGACGCAGTTTCAATTGCCTTGTACGAGGCATTGCTTTTTGGTGCTGTGGCAAGATAAGTTGTTGCTTGAGCAAGGTTTATACGTCCTTCCGGCATTCCGACAAATTCAACAGCATGCATGGTTGCAACTGCGACTGATATGGCGCGCGGGTCTGCATTTCCTATATCTTCGGCAGCACTGATTACGAGGCGCCGTGCGATGAAGCGCGGATCTTCGCCGGCTTCAACCATTTTTGCGAGCCAGTATATGGCAGCATCGGGATCTGAGCCCCTGATTGACTTGATGAAAGCGGATATGGTGTTGTAGTGACCGTCTTCATCACGGTCGTAATTGATTATTTTTCTCTGAACGCATTCCTGCGCAACTGCTATATCTATGTGCCGGATGTCGTCGGGACCGGGAAGAGTGCTCAGGACTGCGATTTCGAGCGAATTAAGGGCTTTGCGGGCATCACCTTCGCAAATCATTGCTATGTGTGACAGTGCCTCATCATCGATGGTGACATTTTTATCGCCCAGGCCGCGCTCACTGTCCGCAAGTGCTCTTTTGAGCAGATCGATTATTTCTTCTTCGGATATGGGCACCAGCTCGAACACAATTGATCTTGATGTAAGTGGCGTATTTACAAACATCTGCGGATTATGCGTTGTGGCACCGATAAGCGTGATGCTTCCGTCCTCAACGTACGGCAGCAGGACGTCCTGCTGCGCTTTGTTGAAGCGATGTATTTCGTCTATGAAGAGGATAGTGCCGGTACTTGAAGAAATACGCCTGGAAGTTTCGAGTATTTTGCGCAGGGCTGCCACATTGGATGT
>JAAZFF010000275.1 GCA_012511845.1 Lentisphaerota bacterium | reverse complement strand
TCTTCATGTTATCCGATTGTAGATGGTGTTATCATTCTTCTGAAAGAAGATCTTTTCCGAACATTGTATCCTGAATTTATTGTAAAGTAATGTTATTATAGATTGAATTGATTATCTTTTAAATCTACATTGGGCTTGAACATAGTAACGACGTGAAACTTTTGAAAATTCTGGATTTTAGCAAAAAAAAATTAGGACCGCTCTGGTGGTATTCGCTTATTATTTTTTGTGCGCAGCGTTTATCGGATGTTCTGAATATTTTAGCTGGATTATGGCTTGTTCCAAAATACGTTCCCGAAGCTGAACTCGGTGCTGTTCAACCCCTCACGCAAATAGGTGCCTTTCTTGGACTGCCTCTGGCAATTTTTGTTACTCCTTTTATAAAACTATTAAATAATCATGCGACAAATAATGAACTGGGCAAAGTTAAATCACTTTTACGCGATGCAATAGTAATTTCTGTCCTCATACTTGTTATAGTGATGGTTGCAGCAAAACTATTTCTCCCCTCGCTGCTTGAGTTTATGCGCATTGAAGATGGCAGACTTACCCTGGCTATAGTTTTTGCAAGCTTGCTTGCTACCCTTGTGCCAATTTTTACAGGAGCACTTCAAGCTCTCAAGCGATTCAGGTTGTATACGGTGTCCAACCTTCTTGCCGCCCCTATACGGTTCGCAACTTTTCTGCTGGTACTTCCTATTCGCGGACTGACCGGATATTTTGTGGGTCAAAGCGTACCGTCTTTCCTTACAATCGGTTTAACAATTTCAGATTTTTTCCGCAAATTCGGTAAAAATGTAAAGTGCAAACCATATTTCAAAGAAGATCTTCCAATTATTCTGATGTATATTGTGCCGCTCTCGCTCATAGCACTTACAGGCAATCTTCGCGGAAGTCTTGAGATGCTGCTGTTAAGAAGTTTGCCGGATGCGCACTCGGCGGCACATTACCATATTACACGTTTCTCAGAAATCGCAACGTACATTGTAAATCCAATGATTTTCGTCATGTTTCCTCTCATAGCTGAAAAATCTGAACTTGGAGACAGCACATACCGGATAATGGCTCAAACAACAATCTTTACTCTTGGTTCCGGACTTTTATTCTCGGTCGTTTTGGCAATATTTGGTCCTACAATCTTTTCTTTAAGAGAAATTTGGCAGGGATACAGCTCCTTTACCGGTTTGTTTGGCATTGCTACAGTTACTGCCACATTAAGGATGGCTTCCACTTGCATCACAACCCACCATATAGCTTGCGGAAGGTTCAGATATGCCTTCTACTTGATTCCGATTTATATCCTTGAAGCAGTATTCTTCTATCTTCTCCTGCGCAAACCCGATCTAATGGGCATAAAAATAGATTCCCTCGAGAAATTCTTCCAATTAATCTTTATTTTTTCACTTATCCGCCTGTCCGTCCTTGCTGTTGATGCAGTATTCGCAGTCAGAAATGAAATCAAACACTGAAACTGCACTTCTTGCATTTTTCTCAGCTTTTTAGCATAATATTTCAAATAAGGAGGAGGTAATTTACAAATGACTTTTGAGTATCCAGCCGTTTTGCTTTGTCTCTGGCTAATACCAATACCGGTTATATACATGCTATGGTCGCGTCGTCACAGCAGGGGGCGAGTTTCAAAACTGGTACATTCAAAAATTTTCAAGAAACGTTACGGTAATGATGCTGACAAAATTTTTAATGTACAGCTCACCCTTTTTACAATCGCTGCCATATTGCTGGTGCTTGCTGCAGCCCGCCCTCGCTGGGGAGAGCGCGAACAGGTCATTCTTACAAGCGGCAGAAATGTTTTAATTCTTCTCGATGTTTCGAGATCAATGTTGGCAAATGATGTTCATCCGAACAGGCTTGAAAGGGCAAAAGCAGATATTTCAGACTTGCTTGACGAGTTGCATGGCGACAGAGCCGGTATCATGGCTTTCCGCAAGGGAGCGGTTTTGCTCTGCCCGTTTACAACAGACCGGGCATTTCTTCATCAAACCCTTGAGGGAATAACTATAGATTCTGCCCCGCGGGGAGAAACAGATATCGGTGAGGCTATAGAAGCAGCGCTGCAGACT
>JAAZFF010000274.1 GCA_012511845.1 Lentisphaerota bacterium | reverse complement strand
TATATATATGCCATATTTACATAAGCGTCAGAGTACCCGGGATGATCAAGCAGCAGTCTGTCCATTTTAAGGGTGGCTTCTATTAAATTTCCTCTTTGCACTGCAATTGCAGCAGCAAGAGTCAGCACAGCAGGATTGCTCATTTCTGCGGTTGAAATTTTCTTGAGTTCTGATTCCGCTCTTGTGTAGTTTCGGCATTCTATAAGAGCCCGTACAAACATGAGCCGAGTTACGGTACTTGCATTTTTCTCTTCGTCTAAAATGTCTTCAAAAATTAAAACTGCATCAGCAGCATTGCCGGATTTAATAAGATCTTCGGTTTGTGAAATTCTGACATTGTCGCTGCCGTTTACCATACGCTCTTTCAGCAGGGCGAAATTTTCGTCGATCTCATACTCAATTTCCAAGAGATCTTCTGTGGATATTTCAGGTGTTTGCGGCGCTGAACCTGTATCCTCAGCTTCGGTAGAATCATGTGATGCTACAAGAGGTTTGCCGTCAAGCACGTCATACGCTGTTTGCGCAGGGATTAACGGGGGGATCTTTCGGCTGAAAGTTTTCGTTGTTTGGGAGTTTTCATCAACCCCCAAAGTTTCCCCTCTGGAAGCATCATCAACGTCTGGAATTTCAATTTGCCCAGTACTGATCATTGCCTTAAGAATTTGCAGACGATCATGGCATTGATTAAATTTTGAAACCACATGGTCTGTTTTGTAATTCGGGTACCGGTTGGCAAGATTTCTAAATAATGCCATTGAATTGGATAATGCTGTGAGTTCATCCATTATCCGACCTTCATCTTTTGCTTTTTCTGCGTTGCTTTGAGCTTCAACAGCCTCCTCGAACATTTTTGTTTTAGTTGATTTGAAACTCAGCCAGGCATAAGAGTCGAAAGGTGCTGAAACAATGACAGCAACTGCAAAAATAAAAAGAAACTTGTTTTTTACGCTTTTCATACCTATATCCCAGTTGTTTTAATCATCTCCGCCTTCTTCACCGTTCCCGGTTTCAGGTTTGTTGACCTTGCGCACTAATACAGTGTCTACACGATGCCCATCCATCTTTTCGACGGTGAATTCCAAAAATAATTCCGGAACTTCAAGTTTGGTTCCTACAACGGGAACATGGTTGAGTTTGGCAAAAACAAATCCACCTATTGTATTGAAGTCTTCATCATCAATTTCGATACCCAATACTTCTGCCGCAGCATCAATGTCTGTTTCTCCCTGCATCCTGAAATCGTTATCCGACAGTTTTTCAATTTTGACGGGTACATCGTTAACATCGTATTCGTCGTAAATTTCGCCGACAATTTCTTCTAGCAAATCTTCCATCGAAACAATTCCAGAAGTACCTCCAAATTCGTCAAGTACCACTGCTATTGAATGTTTGTTTTTTTGCATTTGACGGAACAAAAGATCAGTGAGTATGGTTTCAGGTACAAAAAAAGGTTTTCTTATAAGTTCCCGAATTTTCGGGTGCGGTTCATCGAGTGCTTTAATCAGGTAGTCACGGGTATTAAGTATGCCCTGTATATTATCTATAGTTCCTTCATATACCGGTATACGCGTGAATTCGCAGTCGCGCATCATTTCCCTGCATTCGGCCTCACCTATATCAATGCTTATTGCTATAATATCTTTGCGGTGAACCATTATTTCATCAGCCGTCTTGTTGTTGAACTCAAAGACGTTCTCGATCATTTCCTTTTCCTGCGGCTCTATTGTTCCGCTGGCACCGCCAAGATCAACCATCATCCTGATTTCTTCTTCAGTAATATGGCCGCTGGCATTGTCCGGTTTAATCCTGAGCAGTTTCAACGTAAGGTTGGTTGAAAAATCCAGGAAAGTAACGAATGGTGAAGTTATTGTTGAAATGAATTTTAACGGTTTTACTGTTGTCCTGGCAAGCCACTCGCTATATCGCACTGCAATTCGCTTTGGAACGAGCTCTCCGAAAATAAGCATTACGAAAGAAAGTGCCATAGTGACGAATATGGTTGTAAAATTTTTAGCCAATGATTCAGAAACCGTGCACCAGCTTCTTTCTCTTATCCATTCGGCAGCCGGTCCGGCAAAGGTAACAGCTGCAAAAGCTGAAGCCATAAAGCCAGCGAGAGTCACGCCTATCTGAATAGTAGAAAGGAAACGTCCGGGCTCATCAATGAAACTCAACATCATCCCGGCGATGCGATCACCATCCTCTGCCAGTTTACGAACTTTTGATTTGTTAAGGGATATAAAAGCTATTTCTGAAGCAGCAAAAAAAGCATTTGTTATTATTGCCAGAATTAGAACTACAATCGGCCATGTTAATGAATCTGATATTAATGAAACTGGTGTGTACGGGTTCAATTTATGTTTTAACGGTATTTCTTTTATTGTTCATCGAATCTTATTGCGGCGGATTTGTAATGTCCGTCCAAGCCTTCAATTTCACCAAACATCTTGATTATAGGAAGAGCTTCCCGCAGATCTTCTTTAACATAATGCACCTGGCTTACCCTGCGGCGAAAATCATCTGCCGTTAAACCGGAGAACATCTTCGCAGCCCCCCCGGTGGGTAGTACATGACTTGGACCGGCAGCAAAATCTCCAACGGACTCAGGAGTCCATTCGCCAACAAAAACAGCACCGGCACAAGAAGCATCCAGTGCAACGCGTTCTGCGTCTTTTACCATAACTTCAAAGTGTTCCGGGGCAAATTGGTTTACTAGACTCATTCCATCTTGAATAGTAGGGGCTACAACCAGCAATATTCCATTATTGTTTACAACATTGTTGACCAACTGTGAGCGCGTAAGCTCACATGTCTGCCTCGAAATAGCCGCAGCAACTTTTTCAGCAAGCTTTCTGGAATCTGTTACCAGGAGTGCCTTCTCTTCTCCCGTACCATGCTCAGCCTGGGACAGCAAATCGGCTGCAACAAATTCAGGGTTGGCAGTGTCATCTGCCAGAACAGCTATTTCACTTGGCCCTGCAACCAGGTCGAGTGCTACAACTCCATATACCTGCCGTTTTGCAGCAGTTACATACGCTCCTCCCGGACCGGCTATTTTCAGTACAGGTTTGCAGTATTCTGTTCCGTATGCCATCAGGCCGATAGCCTGTATGCCTCCAACCCTGTAAGCTTCAGTAACGCCAGCCAGCTTCATTGCATAAAGTATGGCAGGTGCTATCTGCTTGTTTTTATCGGCAGGAGTACAGGCAACGATTTCTTTCACACCAGCGACTTGAGCCAGTGTTGCTGTCATTATAACGGTTGACGCCAGAGGAGCAGTTCCCCCGGGCACATAAACACCAACTCGCTCAAAGGGTAAAAATCTTTCTCCAAGAGATCCGCCGTGCGGAGTGTTTGTCGACCAATCCGGACGGAGCGATTTTCTGGAAAAATCAGTTACACGCCTGTGGGCATCACGAATCAATTTCTTTATATCTTCTGGAACAAGATTTTCTGCCCCGGCAAATTCCTCGTCTGATATGCGCAACTCCTCCGAACTCAGGGACAGACCCTCAAACTTCTTTATTGCATCTAGAATGCCTGTCTCCCCTCGTTCCCTGATATCTGAGAGGAGAGAGGATGCCGCCTCTTCTGCTTTGGCTGAAAATGCGGGGCGTTCCAAAAATGTCTCTACTTGCTCTGAGCTGCTTTCCGGTGTCCAGTCAACAATCGCAATATTCATTTTATTCATTCTATCTGAAAATATTTTAATATTTCAGAAGACTTCCTCCTATATATTCTCGCAATATTGAATCACCCGGGACTGCAGTTGGCAGTATTGAATGAAAATTAGTCAGCACCTTCTGTATACGCCTTGCTATGGTGTACTCCGGATCATACGGTTTTATTTCAGCAAGCAGAGGTTCAACATACGGGCGTAATACTGCTACTTCATAATCGAGTGCGGTGTTCAGTGACACATCAGCCATGTCCTGATAAGGGAAAATCCATCGTTCTTCTCCACGCCTGACCGAAGGCCACATTCTAATTGTGGCAAGTGCTGAATGACCACGGAAAAGATGATCGCGAACTATGCGCCGCATCAGTCTGTTATCGGTGGTAGAGAGAACATTTCCGTCATCAATTCCCATTTGCGTCAGGGCACTAAGGAAAATCAGGAACTTATCTTCCCTTGGAACACTTTCCGTAAGGATCGGGTTGAGCCCATGTATGCCTTCTACTATAAGTACACTGTTCCGATCCAGGTGCATTTCCTCATCAGTGAAAACCGGAGACTGTTGCCTGAAGTCAAATTTGCGTCGTTTTATTGTTTCACCATTTAACAGGGCTGTTAAATGTTCGTTGAACATTTTGATATCAACAGCGTCAACGTGCTCGAAGTCGGGGTTCCCATCCTCATCAACAGGGTTTGCGCTTGTTCCCACGAAATAGTCGTCTGTAGATATTAAAACAGGGCGTCTTCCGTTGACTCTCAAGTGTATTCCGAGGCGCTTTGCAGAAGTAGTTTTGCCGGCGCAGGAAGGTCCGGCTATTAATATAACCCGCGGTACCGGGGTCTTCTCAGTTATCATGTTTGCGATTTCTGTGAAGTTTTTGTCGTGAAGCGCCTCAGACATTTGGATAATATCGCTTATCTGCAACTTGTACACTGCATCATTGAGCTGCCCCACTCCCTGTATATCCATATCCTCGCCCCATTTTGAATGTTCACGATGAACTCTCATCAATTCGGGGAAGGGGACGAACTCAGATATCTTCGATGGGTCTTCCAGTGGAGGCATCATCATCATGCATCCGTTTTCATACGGTACAAGTTTAAACGAGCCAAGGATTCCTGTACGGCTGACTATAGGTCCCTGATCCAGATCTGAGGAATCACCGCACTGGAAAATTCTTACCGATGGAGTATTGATGTGACGCAGCAGGCTGACTTTGTCAAGCTGCCCGGTATCTGTGAAAAGTTTTACAGCTTCCTCGTATGAGCGATGCGAACACATTATCGGCTTGTCGGACTGAACAATCGAATGCATCGTTTTTTCTAAAATCTTCAGACTCTCAGGCGAGGGCGGCTGCATTGAATCGCCTCCATTTTCCCTGAGGACGAAAAACATTCCGTCGCCGATAGAGTGCATTACCCGCAGTCTTGCATCATGCAAAGCGGTGTGAGCAGCCATGCTGAGAAGGAAGCACATCGAACGACGTAAAATCAACCATCCTTCAGGGTCTTTTGATGTAAGTCCTTTTACGGTGCAGCTCATATCAAGCCGTGCCTGCAGGGATACCGCTTCGTTGTTAACCAGTGCACCTAAAAAAGGCATACCCTCATCATCGGTCTGCGGTATCGTTTCCCATACAAATGTGCCGGGACGGCGCATCTGCGGTTGTTTAGTTAAATGTGTAGTTATGTAAATTGCCCAATTACTCATTCTGTACCTTTACTTTTCAGCATCAGTTTTCTTTTCTGTTTCTGGATTGAATCCGGGGATGTCGAAACCTGCATCTGATAGTTTTTTCATATCGCGTTCGTTCAATTCAATGGGTAGCGGAGGTCCCTGATTTTTTATAATTATGTCTGTATTAATATCGCGCAGGCGTTGTTCGCGTTCCTCCGGTGTCATGGCAGCCATTTCCTCCTGCCGCTTCCTCCGGGCTTCCTCTCTGCGCTTCAATGCTTCAGCCCGCCACTCTGCGCGTTCTTCATCCATCCGTCTCCTGTCGCGGGAAGTTGAGTCAGGTCTCGGAATCCTGCTCCGGGAATCTCTGACGGCAGTGACGACGGGTGCCCCGACTTGCGGCTGACTGCCTGCCGGCATACCAAAAGTTGTTACATCCGCCTGATTCGTTGTTGCCGGATTTATCCAGAGTGGCAGCTCCATTTCAAAATCCTGACGTTTCAACCTGATCATTGCTTTTTCAAGGTCTACATGGAGCAGTTCAAAATCTTCAAATTTCTGACCTTCCAACAGGTAATAAGATGTTTGCGAACCCTGGTCATTGAATCCTGCTGCCGGTATACCATTGAAGCGCGATATAAGTGTTACTCTTACATTTTCAAATCCAGGGGGGATGATATCCAGATCTTCAAGTTCTGTCAGCTTGATGTCATCAACCGCATTAGTCTGCACTACGGGTGGAGGAGGTCCAAAAATGTTACGCTCAAGAATCGGAGTAAAGCGCTCAAACCCCACCTTGTCATTAAAGGCGCTGGCGAAAGTTGCAAACAGAAAAACAACTGCCATGACCGAAATTATTTCAAGGCGGATAGAAAATATTTTTCTTTTGTTAATAGCGAGTAACATGCCCGATATGTTACCATATTGTATTGACAAGTGTGAAGGGGAGAATTATTTGTTTCATCAACTAAAAAGCAGTTTCTTATTTTTTTTGCAGGTGAAGTTGTGCTACTATCAATTCTCTTCTGTTTTTAATCAAAGGGAGATAAAATGATAACTATGGGGTACATAACAGCCGGTATAATGTCGTATGTAGTCGGCTCGATTCCTTTTGGATACTTGATAGGATTGTCTCGCGGCATTGATATCAGGAATTCAGGCAGCGGTAATATAGGGGCTACAAACGTTTATAGAACTTTAGGCAGGAAACTGGGCATAATTACATTTTTATTGGACTTTTCAAAAGGAATAGCAGCTACTTGTGTAATTCCTTGGAGCATATGGTACTCGTTCGGCTTCAACACACCTGTTCATATTTATACAATCCTGCTATGTGGAATTTTAGTATTGACAGGTCATTCTTTTCCCGTTTTCTTGAACTTCAAAGGCGGAAAAGGCGTTGCTTCAGGTCTCGGAGTTGCCGTCGGTGTGGCACCGTGGTCCGCTTTGATCGGGCTTGTAGTATGGATAGTTTTCTTTTTAATTACACGATATGTTTCTATCGGGTCTATTACTGCAGCGTGTGTTGTAGCGGTGTCGGTGTGGTTTTTGGATAATTCTGCCGAACCTCGATACATAGCTCCGGCAACAATAACTCTCTTGGCTGTTCTGATTGTTCTGAAACATCGAAAAAATATTGTCAGACTTATCAACGGGAACGAAAACAGGTTTGATTTTTCGCGCTCCAGGAAAAGCAGTCAAGAATAGGGCTGCTATAAATCAGTGTTTAGAAAGTAATAGCTGAGTGGAGTATGGAAAAATTATGAGTAATAAATTAAAAGTTTGTGTGGTTGGGGATGGCGGTTGGGGGACGGCACTTGGACTGATGCTCTTCGAACAGGGCTGCCATGTAACTATGTGGGGACCATTCGCAGAATATATAGATGAAGTACACCGGACACGGTGCAATAGTCGCTATCTGCCGGATATTGGGATACCAGAAGGAGTTGAATGGACATCTGACACAAAGCTGGCTGTCCAAAATGCAAAGCTCATAATATTGGCAGTTCCATCACATTATTTTTCTGATGTATGCAGAAAATTTAAAGACTTTATACCTGTTGATGCAGATGTTGTAAGCGTATCAAAAGGATTCTGCAGGGAAACAGGCGAACGGCTTTCCGTAACAGCTTCAAAAATACTCGGTATTCAAAACGTTGCTGTTCTTTCCGGACCCTCACACGCTGAAGAGGTCGCCCGAAGAATACCAACTGCCGTTGTCGCAGCCTCAGCAGATATAGAGCAGGCAGAACGAGTGCAGGGTATTATGTCAGCTCCATATTTCAGAATCTATACAACAGATGATTCCACAGGAGTAGAATTGGGAGGGGCCATAAAAAATGTAATCGCTCTTGCAGTTGGTATGAGTGATGGTATGGGCTTTGGCGATAATTCGCGTGCAGCCTTGATAACACGTGGTCTGGCTGAAATGGCTCGACTCGGAACAGCCATGGGAGGAAAACCTGAAACATTTGCCGGACTGAGCGGCATTGGAGACTTGGTCGTAACTTGCACAAGTCGTCACAGCAGAAACAGAAGTATTGGAGAACGTCTCGGGAAAGGCGAGAGTCTTGATTCTATTGTAAAAAGGATGAAACAGGTGGCAGAAGGTGTTTGGAATTGTCCGCTTGTAACACAACTTGCCGGTTCACTGGGCGTTGAAATGCCGCTTTGTGAAGCCGTCCGCAAAGTGCTCGACAGCGAAATGACACCTGATG
>JAAZFF010000273.1 GCA_012511845.1 Lentisphaerota bacterium | reverse complement strand
TCGCCGCAAATGAAACGCCTCTGCTGATCGCCGTACAGACTGTCACCAACGGTATGGGCGGAGTGTCATGGAACACCGGCTCGACTGCCCATGTTTATCTGCAAGCTGTTGAACCCGGTACTGCCACGCTTGTTTATTCTTTCTACGGAACAGGTGAAGCCGAGGGCATAGTCAGCCGTGCTTCGATGAAGCTAACGGCGGTATCAATTAATATAGACGGGGACTATTATCGCAACGGAATACCGGCAGATCATCCATTGGAAGCCGACGCCGTTTTCTTCACCAATGACGTTGGAATGGTTATCTTGCCCAATAAAAACGACGATACTGACGATGGTATTCCAAATGTGGATTGTGCAGACAACGTTATTAACGGACATACAGATTTGGCAGACATATATGCTTTGCGAATTTCGCGCTTGGGAATTTCTTATGACGCCATCCCAGATGGACTCACCATTGAATTGAGCATCAAAAACCCGGAAGGAGAACCCCTTGGCATGCCAGCGGCACAAAACCGGGTTCGGATTTTCAGGTCACTGGATCAAAATGCGCAAGGCGTGGTGGGACCTGTTCCCTTAACTGACAAAGTGTTGTTTAGAAAAAATCCCGGACCCAATGATATGGACATGTCCCTTCTTGTTGGATTCGGGTATTACAATGTGGGAATTGAAGGCATTTCGCACGGGACGGAGGTGGTTGTCCAACTCACAGCGAAAGTCAACGGGCAGGAACTTGCCAGCGATGCAATTCGCCTTCTGATTTCACCATTCCTTGTCTTGTCCAATACAGACAAGGCTACAAAAATCTTCGTAGCAAACGCCTCCGGATGGGAAGATTTCTATAATGAAATGGTTTTTGCTCTGGATGGCATTATTCCTGTCGTAGAGTACGGTTCCGACTTTACTCAGGATTATGCGGAGATTGGCGCGACAATGTCTGCCCCTAACCAGCTGGAGCGCAAGCGCTGCACAATAGCGGGCTTCTTTGGAGATCGATATGCTGACCAAGTTGCACAGGACACAGGATTCTTCCATATCCAAGCAGGAAACCCCGGTGGGAATATTGAGGCGTCACCTCCTATCTCCGGATTTCCTTATGGCAGGTTGATAGTCGGATCTGGGCTGCAAGCCAACATAAAACAGTTGTTAGAGGCGCAAAAAATCCAGACGGATAACGGAAGAATGATAGAGCTGCCCGTCGGATGGCTCCGAGTTAAACACATTGATGAGGTCATGGCGATTATTCCTGTTGGTTCCGATTTTAAAGTTTTGGTGGCTGACTTCCAACAGGCAATAGACTTACTCAGGAACAATCCAGAGGAAGAGATTTGGGAACCATATAACGAATTTGATGGAACGCGTTCTCAAATCCTTTCCGCATACGACAACAATCCTGAAAAAGTTACTGAAATCAATACCGAACTGGCAGCAGTTCGTCATATTCTTGCGCAGGAACTGGGAATAGATGATAGCAATTTCATTAAGGTACCTGTCGCATTTAAAATTGTAGGAGGGGGAAGTTACGATACTGTTTTGCCCAACATGGTGAACATGGTAGTGATCAAACCCCTGTCTGGTAATCCAGTCCTGGTTGTGCCCCATCCTGGCTTTGTGCCATTTGCCACCGCTCTGTCCAACAG
>JAAZFF010000272.1 GCA_012511845.1 Lentisphaerota bacterium | reverse complement strand
GTCTTGTTGTATCTGATTCAGATGGTTTGCACTTTCCTATAAGTTCGTTGAGAAGGTTTGCCACATCTGCGGCTACGGCGTGCTCGAGCCTGTACGTTGCTACTACAACTTCAGGTGCTGTGGGTACGTCAAGTACAGCGATAAATTTAGTAAAGAAAACCATGTTTTCGGGACGCGTCAGGATAATCAGGATGTTTGTGCGCTCATCAGCAATTATGCTTACTTTGCCCCTTATAATTCCACGTTGCGCAGCAGCTATGAGTGCTTCGAATGTTTCAGCAGCCGGAGTCGGCGCCGGAGATTCGGATCTGCGCCCGCGTCCACCCGGCAGTGATACACCCGGCGGCAACTGTCTGCGCACGGTGCCCGGGGCTCCGCTCATTCGTTCCTCCGGCATGTTGACAGGCTTTCCTTCCTGCTCTTCCTGCGCGCTTTTAATGATTTCTTCAAGACGCGCTTTGATATCGACGGCTTTGGCGTATTTTATTTGAATTATATTAGGTTCTTCCCTTGCAATGATGGGTTTGTCGATATACTGCAACACTTCAACTATTCTGTTAACCGTATCAGCGGAGTCTGTTATCAGTATGCTGTTGGTGCGTTCAATAGCCTGGATTTGCGCACCGGTGCGGACAAATCCGGTAATTATCCCCTGTGCTTCAGAAATATCAATGTACTTCAGTTGCACCATTTGTGATACAAACTGGCCGTGCTCCTCATTCGGAACGGTCTCACCTGTTTCATCGTCAGGGAAAATGGTTTTGTCGGCATGTTTACGGAATTCTGCACTTGGTACGACTTTAAGAAACTGATCTCCCACCGGCTCCAGTGCAATACCGTTCAGGTTCAGAATTTGTTCGATAGCCGTCAGGTACTGGTCATCATCAAGCGGGCTATCCGGTGTAGTGCGCAGCGTGATATTGACGGCAGGAACTCCGGGGGATTTTATTACAGTTCTTCCCGTTCTCAGAGCATACTCCATAATCACCAAGTCTGCCGAAGCTTCCTGAAAGTTCAGGGCGTTTGGAGAATCGTCGTACGGTATTACCGGTGTGGCTCCGCTACTGTTGGGCTGTGTAACTGCTGTTCGGGGCTGTTGCTGCTGTTGTGCTGCCGGCGGACGTCTGGAAGGAGGCGGCGTTGTTACTCTTGGAAGCTGACGCTGGTTTTGCTGCGCCCTGCCAAATTGGGGTGATGGGAGACCGAGCACAATGCATACTGTTAGTAAGGCCGGTAAAAATCTTGATTTAATCTTCATTCTGCTGTTCCTCAATAAAATCTTCTTCAACGGGCAAATCCTGATCCACATCTTTATCATTTTCTTCTTCAACAAGATATTCCTCTTCTTCTTCTTCTTCTTCTTCTTCAGGCAATGGATCCAAAAAGGATTGCAATGTAAGATCTTCTTCTTCGATCTCAACTTTTGGTGGAGGTGTTCCTCTCATGTATGCGCAATATAGCACAAAGGAGCCTTTAAGGTATCCCTGCCTGTTGGGTATCGGAGAAATTCTTAATTCTCTTATATCGAGCATCGCACCCTGCGACTGCAACACGTACATGAATCGCAGGATTGATTCAAGAGTGGCTTCCCAGTCACGCACCTCTATCGGAAATTCACTGCCATCGCTTATAACTGTTTCCGCTTTTGCCTGGCGGTTTCTTATACGGACACCATTTTCGTTTGCCGCATTATCCATCTTGTTCAGCCAGTAAGTGTCTACGGGACGTCCCGGCTCAAAAATGGGCATCTGATCTTTTATCAAATCATAACGTGCCGACCAATCTGGTTTTGCAGCAATGAGTTCTTTTTGTAAATCAATACGTTTTTTAAGTTCTTTCACCTGTCCGCTTTTAGTACTTATAATATCAATGCGGCTGCGCATCTGTGTCAGCACTATACCAAACGCCACAGTAAATATCGTTATTGAGGCAAGAATTTTTTCACGCGTAGTCATACTCATCTGCGTGCTCCTTCCTCGGATTCAGCAGGCTTGAAATTCAGGCTTAATTCAAATACAAAGACATTCAGTGCCCTGTTCAGGGTTGGCCCTGACACAAGCCTTACATCAGTGAAGAAGCCGCTTTGATTAAGCTCCTCCATGAAATTGTACACAAGAGTTGTTATTGCAGATTTGCCCTCAACAAGCACATGATTCTTATCTCCTGTATAGCGGAACGACGTCATGTCGACACCTTCGGGCTGGCTCGTTGCTACTGCCAGGAGTGCTTCAATGGGGGAGTAGGTGCGATCCGAATAAGTATCTATAATTTTTATCCGGTTTCGCAGGTCATTAACTTCTTCTTCCTGCGCAGCTCTTTTCTCTACTTGTGCATTAAGCCTTTTTATATTCTGGTCTAAAATTGCAGGCCATGCGTACAGCCATGAAGTTAAAAGCAACCAGGCTGCTGCCGCTGCTGCAAGACCAATCTTCAAGTATTTACGGAACTTTCGTTCGGAAATTTCAATTTTCCATGATTCGGGGAAGAGGTTAAGTGCAGCAGCACTCTTAATTGTTCGCAAAGCAAGACCATGCGGCGGTGAAGGCAATGATGCTGTTGTGTGCAGTGTAAACTC
>JAAZFF010000271.1 GCA_012511845.1 Lentisphaerota bacterium | reverse complement strand
GCGGTATACCAACATCAAATCTAAAACTTTTCAGATTTCTCGGAACGCTGAGAAATGTAAAATAAACTGCGCTTTTTTCCAATATAAATTTGATTTTTCCGTTACCCGGATATGACAGGTTTGCTTCCAATCCGTTTATTTCGACACCGGAGGGAGCAATACGATCACTGTTTCCGATTTGAAGCTTTGGAAAAGACAGGACAAATTGCCTTTCAGGTGTATCATGTTGAAACTGTACGCCATGTTTATGCAGTTTTGCATTGAAGAGGCAACCATCTTCAGATTTAACAATACCGCTTATAAAAAGAAGTAAAACAATAAAAAAATTAGTCAAGATTTTAATGCTTCTGTATGACGTCATCTGAAATCCCTCACCTGATATAGTTAATTTACTTTTAAAGAACTCTTCATTATAAGTGCTTAAGATTTATTTCACAGCATTAATTTTAAAATGATCGCTCTCGAAGTATGTCATTGTCATGAACTCTGACCACTGATCATTGCCGAAGGTAGGGTGATGACCTCCCGGCTTCGAGTCCTACACCGGGGCAAGCCGGGCGCGCCGTAAAACAGTGGACCGCTTGTTAAGACGTTCCCGCTTTTCTCAGCCAACGCTGTTAGAAGGGACTCGAAACAGTGAAAAAGTCGATTTCGACCTCAGACTCCGGATTCGAGACTCAGAATTTGACCTTGTTGATCTTATTGAAATGCTTATCTGCCACCTTAACCCCTGCATTCTCCGTAGCTCTGCGTCAGATATCTGCGCCACTTCGGAGCGGTTTTGGCTTGCTTCGGCGTAGCTATCATAGGCAGCCGGGAGAAATGCGCCCTGCTTTGCAGCTCAAATCAGACCTCACTCAATCTCTGAAGTCGAAATCTATAACACGCAGCGGTGCAGGCGTCCCTGCCTGTTCAGGCTTTTCCTGTGCATAAACTGACAAAACATGCTTATCAGACCACCTTATAGGATCATACAACGGCTCTCCCAAAAACTGTTCTTCAGAAGTCCACAAGATTTTCCAGTCTTTAAAATTATTTGCACCGGTTGCAGACTGAATTGTCAAATGTCCTCCGGGATCAGTTCCATGGTACTTCCGATTCTCATCATTTCTATTGTATAAAACGTATGCATTATCAGTATCGTCTAAAATTATTTGGGGCTTTCGTCCAACAAAAGGTAAAACATTTTCCTTCCATGATCCATTTTCATCTTTCCAGTAATGGTAATACTTCCACGTATTCAGATCAGCGCTTGGCTTTTCAGCTTTTTGGTCATGTTGCCAGTGTATTACATGAATTCGCCCCTTTTTATCTACAAAGTGAGTCGTAACATTCATTTGCCCCCAAAGAAAACGTGTTTTCATAACAACACTTCCTTCGCTGTCTACGGTAATAGGTTTTCGATTTTTTTCATCACCACCCAAAACAGCAATTATATCGCCCTTATCATTTTTCCAGGTTCTTCCGAAATCATTGCTATACGCATAACAGAGATCATGGTTAGTGCGCAGATCCCGTACACCATTTGCCGGTCTTTCACGCCAGCACCATGTCATCGTAAGGCGAGATTCCCTGTCATACCTCAGTTGATTGGGATAAGCACACCGTGAGTTGCTCGTATCGTATTCACCTTTGCGGGAAAATAACATTCCCAGCGTTGTCCATCCGTTATTTCCCGGATCGTATTCAGCGAGATACCAGTCGCCATCACCGGAAATACCGATTCTGTAAAGCAACTGCAGCTTGCCTTTAGGAGTTCTGAAAAACTGCGGATACGTGAACATTCTAAGATGATGTCCTGCTTCAAGACTGGAAACTGTTTTCCCAAAATTACTGATCTTCCACTCAAATTCCTCCGGACGAGTTGCCAATCCGGGAACAGACCTGCGGTAGTGCAGATCACTGCAATGATGATCGTATGATAAATGAATTGTGCCGTCTTCAGGACACACCTCTACCACTGCCACATTGTGAACATCATCATGACCGATTTTGTAGTCGGTAAAACACAACGTTTTCCACTCCCCTTCCGGCAGTTTCCGGCGTGCAATACATGGCGTTCCACCCTCAGAAAAATAGGCAGCATACTGATATCCGTTGAATGACACAATAGCTTCCTGCTGGAAGGTTTGTCCATTAATGGCTGTTCCAAATGGTCCACTTTTAAAGACAAGACCCCTGGCATCTGCAATCGAGTTCTTTATCATCTTTATTTTGTCTGCCATATTATCCTGCATATCACCGTTTCCATATATTTGTGTAGTGAAAAAAAACGAAGTAGCTAGCATAATAATTCTCATGATGTTTCTTTTTTTCATAGCTGCACAACCTTTTATATTTTAAACCATTTTTGCACCGGCCTAGCCCGGAGTTGACATGTTTTAAGATCACATACTATAACAACATTCAACAAACCGTAAAACACTGAATCTTGCATCGAAACATGTACTGTCAAAAACCAGGAAACTATTCCTCAATTTCCCATTGCATAAAAAACTCCGCCTTACCTTTGTTTGTGCGAAGCTTTTCAAGAATATCATCGCTGTCAATCAGAGCTGACTGACCATCTCGGGCAACGATCAGACCTGAAGCTTCGGTAATTTTACCTCCAGCAATGGCAATCCTCATTTCGGAAATGGAATTGGCTCTGTCACGCTTAAACTGTGCATACCGTGCGGTTGCATCTTGAGCATCTGGAATATCCTTCTCATTTACTTCAACCTGCACGGAAAAATGCCCGACCCCATTGGAAAATGTGTACTTAGGCTTTATCGTTTGCTTACCTTCGGAATCACTGAAATTCAACAAACTTTTTAATGATTCCAAATCGGGAAAAGATGCTTGCAGCAGGTTGGACATCGGAACTGATTTGTCGATCCATTCAGCCGATTTTATGACTGCCCCTGCTTTCGTCAGGCGTTGCATATCGTCTCGTGAACGAGCGTCAAAAGCACGGCAATACCCTGCGACTTCTTCCCTTCCCTTTTCACCTTTTTCTGTTGAATGGATATTTGAGCAAAACACTACAAGATCAGCAGAACCATCCGGATTTATTGTGAGAACAGAAACATCATCATTGACAATACAACCACAAGCAAACAACACCACAACAGTTATGAGAAAATAAAACTTGTATTTCATACTGTCTTCCTTTCATTAATATAACTCAAAGCAAAACATCAAACATACCTTAACCGAAGTCATGCTTTATTGTATTATAACTGCAGCTATTTGTAAAATTGATCTAGATGGTCAGTATAATCGGATTACCCGGCAAGCCGGGCAGTGTTCAGTGGGCAGTCGCCTCGTATTGCGATTATTCAAAAAGCCAAGTGGAGAGATAGCGTTCGCCGCTGTCCGGTAAAATAGCCACAATGCGCTTGCCTTCGTATTCCGGCATACGACTCAGTTTAAGAGCAATATGCAGAGCTGCACCGGATGAAATGCCAATAAGCATTCCCTCTTTTTTTGCTGCAGCACGAGCTGTTGCACCGGCATCTTCAGCAGATACAGTCATGACCTTGTCGACAACCTTGGCATTAAAGATAGAGGGAACAAAATTGGCTCCCAAGCCTTGTATTTTATGAGGTCCTGCCTGACCACCGGAGAGTAACGGGGAAGAGTCGGGTTCGAGGGCAATAATTTTAATCCCAGGTATTTTCTGCTTCAAAACCTCCCCCACTCCTGAAACTGTTCCACCGGTGCCTACACCTGATATAAGAACATCTACTTTACCGCCTGTATCACGGTAAATTTCCTCAGCTGTAGTGCGTTTATGTATTTCCACATTCGCAGGATTATCAAACTGCGATGGAATAAATGAACCGGGATTTTCACGGCAAAGCTCCTCCGCCCTGTCAACTGCCCCCTTCATGCCCTCAGAACCAGGTGTCAATACAAGCTCAGCTCCGTATGCCTGTAGAAGTTTTCTGCGCTCAATGCTCATTGTTTCCGGCATCGTTAACATCAACCTGTATCCCTTTACTGCTGACACGAGGGCAAGTCCGATTCCGGTATTGCCACTCGTTGCTTCAATTACAAGAGAACCAGATTTCACTTTACCCTCTTTTTCAGCTGCCTCCAGCATTGAAAGTGCTATACGATCCTTCACACTCGAGGCTGGATTAAAAGACTCCATTTTAACAAGTATTTCCGCCTTGCCCATGTTTAGTCTGTTAACTCTTACGAGTGGTGTATTACCAATCAGTTGACTGACATCATTATAAATATTTGACATACCTGTACCTCCACATCCCTCTAATCTGCCATTAGCGTATAAAATTCAAAATTGTTAATAGCTGGTAATATTAAGCTCCTACATTGGTCTGTGTCAAGAATTTAGGAAAAATCAACAATATTTAAATAATATTACGACATGATAATAAACAAAAAAGAAGTAAATATACTTCTTATGCAGCAACTCACCGTGTTGCGATTTCCAAAAGATTCTTGACGATGTTTCAGGAAATATATAGTATTTGCAGAGTATTTTACTATGGTTAGTAAATTCATGAAGTGACAACAGTCAGGCATAGCAGATGAAAATAAAAAAGACAGATTTAAATACGCTTCGCGAACTCGGCAAAAAATATGCTGAAATTGCAAGTCTCGAAATTCAGAACGAAAGAATTTTGCGTTATAAAGCCACTAATTCTCTTGAAATTGTAAGACCTGTGGTACTTATTGATGAAGTGCCCTGGGGTGAAATCAAGGCTGATGAACTGCGCAACACCTGTGCTCCGGAATTAGGCTGGATAGAAGATAGATTGCGCCGCAATTTGTATCAGTGGAATCATTTTCAAGTGGACTTGGTAATCCCTCCTATTTTTCGAGTTTATAAAAAAATCAAATATCTTGAGGGAATAGGTGTAAGCGTTGAAGAGGACCAGATACATACACCCACAGGCACATATATTTCCTCACACGCCTATAAAGATCAGTTGCAGACAGAAGAAGATCTCGAGAAACTTCATCCACCCAAAATTATGTACGACCGTGAAAGTACTGAAGTGGATCTTGATATCGCAAGAGCTGTTTTTGACGGAATCATGGAAGTTGAACTTTCAGGAGTTGAGTATTTGTCTGAACATATATGGGATGATATCTCACGGTACCGCGGTGTAGAAAATCTTCTTCTGGAACTGGCGACTCGTCCGGAGTTCATGCACAAAACAGCTGAAAAGTTTACCGAAATAAAAGAAGGACTTTTCACTCAAATGGAGGAACAGGGTCTTTTTGGGCACAGCCCTGTAACACTTCACTGCACAGCAGGAGCCACCAACGAACTGCCGGCTGATGATTTCGATGGAGTCACAGCTCGCAAAAAAGACATGTGGGGACGTTGCTCGGCGCAGATTTTCGGGTCTGTCTCACCGGAAATGCATGATGAGTTTGATCTTCCGTATAACCAGCGTCTTTTCTCTGATTGCGGTCTTCTTTACTACGGTTGCTGTGAGCCGCTCGAAAGAAAAATCGGCTATCTCCGGAAACGTTTTAAGAACCTTCGTAAAATCTCAATAACACCTTGGGCGGATTGCAAAATGGCTGCAGAAAATATCGGCAGCGATTTTGTACTTGCCGCAAAGCCTAATCCGGCATTTGTAGCAACATATCCGTTCAATCCTGCCCCGGTCGAAAAAGAAATTGAGCAATTCTGCGAAGCCTGCGTTAAAAATAATACGCCACTTGAATTCGTTATCAAAGACATCAGCACGATAGCAAACAGAACAGAAAATCTTACGCGCTGGGCAGAGACTGCTGAAAGGGTAATAGACAGGTTTTTCTAAAACCGGGCTGCTTTAAATATCGGCTGACAGAATTGGAATTACATGCTGCGACAGTTCTGCTCTGGGCAGATTTTCGAGGGCATCAAAGGTAATCGCATTTTCTAAAGACAGTCTGCCTGATGCCGTACGGCGCAGACTGGCTAAATGACCTCCACAGCCGAGCTGCTTCCCTATATCAT
>JAAZFF010000270.1 GCA_012511845.1 Lentisphaerota bacterium | reverse complement strand
TCCGCCCGCCGGTATAAAGCCATATATCGTTTCAAGAAATGATTGGGGAAGGCGTACACAAATATTGATCATTATAATAATGGACGTTCCATTCCCGATCCCGCGCTCAGTTATCTGTTCGCCCAGCCACATCGTCAACATTGTTCCAGCTGTTATACATAGAACTGTCATGACTGTAAACCCGAAGCCGGGGTTTAGTACCAGGCGGGCATTTGTAAGACCGAGAGCACTCGGGTTTTGCAATAGCGTAACTATCCCCAAAGATTGGAATGCGCATATTACAAGAGTCAGATATCGGGTGATCTGATTCAGTCTCTGCCGCCCTGCCTCCCCTTCTCTTGCCATTCGTTCCAGAGCAGGAATTATAGCTGTCATAAGCTGTATGATAATTGAGGATGTTATGAACGGCCATATACCCAGGGTACCGATTGAAATGCGCCTGAGCGCACCACCTGTAAAAAGGTCAAATGTGCCCATGAGCCCGCCGGCTGCTGTCTGCTGGGCGCTTTTGATTGCATCTGCCAGAGCTGAGGCATCAACTCCTGGGGTAGGCACAATTGCCAACATTCGACAAATAAATACAAGCCCCAGGGTAAAAATTATACGTTCCCTGAGTTCTTTAATTTTCCAAATATTTTTAAAAGCAGACATGGCAATTTTCCCGATTTCTGTTAAAGATGAACAACATCAGAGCCTGCGGCTCTAACGCCAATTTTCTAGATAACAATTTCGCACTGTCCGCCAAGCTCTTCAATTTTTGCTTTAGCGGCTGCACTGAAAGCGTTAGCTTTAACTTTGAGAGATTTTACCGTAAGCTCGCCTTTGGCGAGAATCTTGATCCCGCCCCTGGCGGGGTTTTTAACTATACCAAGAGTCATAAGAGCGGCAGCATCAACTTCACATCCCTCTTCAAATTCATTGAGGGCTGAAATATTTACCGGTGAAAACTCAATACGGGTCGGGTTTTTAAAACCACGTTTCGGCAAGCGGCGAAGCAGCGGTGTCTGACCGCCTTCAAAGTTCACCTTGCGCTTGTGTCCTTTTCTTGACATCTGGCCTTTCTGGCCTTTACCGGAAGTTTTACCCTTGCCTGATGATTCTCCACGCCCCAGCCTCTTGCTGCGCCTGTTGGAACCCGGTGTTGAATAGAGTGATGATAAATCCATGTTATTCTCCTACTACATTTTCGAGACGTTCGGCACGAATTTCCTCGCCTGTCCGAAGTTGTGAAAGGGCGTCAAAAGTTGCCATCACAACGTTCAGACGGTTTTTTGAGCCCTGGCTCTTTGCCAGTATATCGTGGTATCCTGCCATTTCCAGAACAGCACGCATTCCACCTCCGGCAATTACACCTGTACCCTGGCTGGCAGGTTTAAGAAGAACCCTGCCACCGTCGGCCTTGCCGTAAACCTCGTGAGGTATCGTCCTGTCCTTCATTGTAACATTCACTACTGCCCCTTTAGCAGCTTCGGTACCTTTGCGTATGGCTTCGCTTATTTCGTTGGCTTTTCCAAATCCAACTCCAACTCTGCCATTTCTATCTCCAACGACCATTACGGCGCTGAAGCTGAAGCGTCTTCCACCCTTAACCACCTTGGCGCAGCGATTTATAAACACTACGACTTCTTCAAATTCAGGAGTTTCCCTTGTTCTTTCTACCTGGGTCATTATTTGACCTCCTTCTTCTTAGCAGTTTTAGGTGCCGATTTTTTATCAGACTTGCCTTTTTTTCCTTCGGTTTCGGAGCTGTCCGGCTTATCTTTCGGTTTGCCAGATGCTTTTTTCAGCCTGGGCGGCGGCTGTTCGCCTTCGCGAACTTTGAGCCCTGCCTCAAGGGCTGCCTCTACGATACCCTGTACACGACCATGATAAGAAAAACCTCCGCGATCAATTACGACCATTGATATTCCCTTGTCAATTGCCGCCTGTGCAGCTTTGGCTCCCAGCTCCTGGGCCGTACCGACGTTAAGTTTGGCACCCATGCCAAGCGTACTTGCCGAAGCGAGAGTTGTCCCTGCATCATCATCAATGAACTGTACATACATATGTGAGTTCGTAACGCAGATCGACATTCTGGGTCGAGTTGCGGAACCCTGCACCTTCTGGCGCAGACGCTTATGGCGGCGGATTCGATAATCTTTACGATTTTTTAATTTCATTTAGAATTTCCTGTATAAGCAGCTTACTATGCTACCGTCTTACCTTCCTTGCGGCGAATCTTCTCGTCGGAGTAGCGTATACCCTTACCCTTATACGGTGCTGCCGGGGAGTATGAACGAATATCTGCGGCAACGCGGCCGACAAGTTGTTTGTCGATCGACTTGACAACAACAGAAAGTCCGGAATTCTCCACAGAAACATCAACCCCTTCCGGGATCTTGTATTCCTTGGCATTGGCAAAGCCCAAACTCAAGAAAACTGATGTACCCTGCAGCTCTGCTTTAAAACCAACGCCCTCAATCACGAGTGTTTTAGTATACCCGGTTGTTACCCCGGTAACCATATTTTGCACGAGAGAACGTGCCAGACCGTGAAAAGCTTTCGTTTGACGCGCTTCATTTTCGCGTTTCATCAAAATTTCCGATTCCTGTACATCTATACCGATACCGGGAGGAAGCGTCCATGCAAGCTCTCCGAGCTTGCCTTTTACGGTGACATTGCGCCCGTCGACGGTCAAAGTCACACCATCTTCAATTTTAATAGGATTTTTTCCGATTCTTGACATTGCTAATTTTCCTTCTACCAGACGCTGCAGATTACTTCACCGCCGAGCTTGCGTCTTCGGGCTTCAAGCCCTGACATAACGCCGCTTGAGGTTGATATAATAGCGACTCCAAGCCCGCCGAGTACTCGCGGAACATCTCTTGAACCGCAGAACTTGCGCAGGCCGGGTTTTGATTCCCGCCTGATACCGCGTATAACCGGTTTATTTTCTGCATTATATTTCAACAGTATACGAAGAACTTTTTTAACATCTCCATCTACTTCATAATCTGTTACGTAACCTTCCTGTTTCAGGACTTTTGCTATTTCTGCCTTAAGTCGTGAAGAGGGCATTTCGACTATCTCGATACCTGCGCTCTGAGCGTTACGTATACGTGTTAGCATATCTGCGATTGGATCTGACCAACTCATAGTTCTGTGTCTCCTTTCTCTACCACGACGACTTGGTTACACCGGGGATCTTACCGGCAAGTGCCAGTTCCCTGAAACAAATACGGCATAGTTTAAATTTGCCCATGTAGGCTTTTGGGCGTCCGCAGCGGGCGCACCTGTTGTAACCGCGAACCTTGAATTTCGGCTTGCGTTCTGCCTTGGCTATCAATGATTTTTTTGCCATTTAAAAGTGCTCCGATTATGACCCTGTAAAGGGCATTCCAAGCAAGCTCAAAAGTTCACGTGCCTGCTCATTGTTTTTTGCTGTAGTTACTACCGTTATATCCATGCCCTGCTCTGGGGCTCCATGACGGCTTAAATCTATTTCCGGGAATACAGTTTGCTCCTTGATTCCCATATTGTAATTGCCGCGTCCATCAAAACCTTTTACAGGTACGCCGCGGAAGTCGCGGATACGCGGGAGCGTCGAGTTTACCAAACGCTCAAAGAAGTCATACATTCTTGCGCCGCGTAAAGTAACCTTCGCGCCTATTGTCATCCCTTCGCGCAACTTGAAGTTTGATACACTCTTGCGTGCCTTGCAAAGGGCCGGCTTCTGACCGGTAATACTTGTGAGATCATCCAAAACAGACTTTTGAGTATCTTTGTCGACTATGCCGAAAGCCATGTTTACAACAATCTTGTCCAACTTTGGAACGAGCATCGGGTTAGAGAGTCCGAATTTGCGGATCATCTCAGGTACCACTGTCTCCTTATATTTTTGCTTGAGATTTGCCATTGCTATTTGTCCTTATTCAAATCTGTGTCCGGAACCTTTTGCAACGCGAATGGACTTGCCATCTTCACGAATGCGAGATATTCGCACACCTTTTTTACTCTCTGGATCGTAAGGCATCAGATTTGAGAGATGTATCGGTGCCGGTATTTCATGTATAGCACCCTCGGGGAAGTGCTCTGATTTTCGAAAAGTTTTTTTCTTCAGATTCAGACCATCTACTACTGCGTAGCCCTTGGCGATATCTATTGAAAGAACTTCTCCTGTACGTCCGGCGTCTTTTCCAGTATTGCAGAAAACTATGTCGCCTTTTTTAATTCTTTGAACACTCATTATAAAACCTCCGGTGCCAGGGAAATGATTTTCGCACAGTCCTTGTCACGCAGCTCACGTGCTACAGGTCCGAAAATACGTGAGCCAACAGGATTTTTCTTGGCGTCCACTATCACACAGGCATTATTGTCAAATTTGATATATGAGCCATCTTCCCTGCGTATCGGGTAAGCCGTGCGAACTATTACGGCAAGGCATAGCTCTCCCTTTTTTATCACACCTGCGGGTTGCGCTTCCTTGATAGTGACGCGTATAACATCTCCCACATGGGCGTACTGCTTTTGCTGTCCCAATACACGAATACAGCGTGCCCTGCGTGCGCCGCTGTTATCAGCTACTGCCAAATCTGTCTCTTCACGGATCATTGCTTGTTTTCTCCTTCTACCGCTGCAGGAACCTCTTTGTTGATAACCTTGATGAGGCGCCAGCGCTTTTTGCGGCTAAGCGGACGGCACTCCTGTATCATAACCATGTCTCCGACTACAGCTTCGTTATTTTCATCATGCGTATGCATTTTCTTCTGATCAACGAGCTGTTTGCCGTAAAGCGGATGGTGATAGCGACGTTCTACCAGTACAACAATAGTTTTGTCACCGCTTTTGCTTATTACCTTCCCGTTGCGGGATTTTCGAATTCCTCTCGTCTTTTGCACGGCGTCAGCTGATGCCTGCCCGGCAGACTCTTGTACCGCCTGCTCCACCTCTTTATCAATTTCTGTCATTGTTATTATTCTCCCGTTCGCGCAAAACAGTGTGCATCCGTGCAAGATCACGTCGCAACATGCGTATTTTCAGTGGCTGAATAGAGCCGTCAGCAGTGGCTTTTTTCATTTTGCAAGTGAGAATCTCCTTCTCTGTTGCTTCGATGCGCTGACGAATTTCTTCATCGGTATTTTCCCGGATATGTTTGACCTTCATCGTGTAAATCTCCTAATCGTTACCGTCTCTGGTTACCATGACCGTGCGAACTCCGAGTTTCGTAGCAGCAAGCCTGAGCGCTTCACGTGCCTGGTTTTCTGAAACACCAGTCAATTCAAACAACATTGTGCCTGGACGAACGACTGCTACCCAGCTTTCGGGATTCCCTTTTCCTGAACCCATACGAACTTCGATAGGCTTCTTGGATACAGGTTTATCCGGAAATACCCTGATCCAGAGCTTCCCGCGTCTTTTCAGACTCCTGTTAATGCTGACCCTGCAAGCTTCAATTTGCAGATTTGTGATCCAGCCGCGCTCAAGTGTCTTGAGTCCGAAATCACCCTGGGTAAGGGTTGTATTCGTTGTTGCCTTGCCTGAACGGCTTCCTCTTTGAACTTTTCTGTATTTTACTCTTTTAGGCATTAGGGGCATGTTGCGGCCTCCTTCCTCTCGTTGATCTCACCGGCTGATAATCATCCCTTTTGCAAATCCACACTTTCACGCCTATGATTCCAGCTGTAGTATTTGCCTCGGCGAAACCGTAGTCTATATTTGCCCGTAGTGTATGCAAAGGTACTTTGCCTTCTTTCAACCACTCTGATCTTGCAATTTCTGCACCATTTATCCGGCCCGATGCATGGATTTTAATTCCGTCAACACCCATGTCCATGGCTACCTTCTGCGCACGTTTCATTGCACGCCTCAAAGCTACACGGTGTTCAATCTGCTGGGCAATGCTCTCAGCTACGAGCTGGGCGTTGGCATCAGGATCGCGAACTTCCGTAACTTCCACGTATATCTCTTTGCCGGTCTTCTTTGACAACTCATCGCGCAGCCTGGCAACATCCTCGCCCTTTCGCCCCATTACAACTCCGGGACGGGCTGAATGAATGTTTACACGTACGCGGTTTGCGTAGCGTTCAATTCTGATTTCGGATAAAGCGGCATTTACTAGACGCTTCATAACCAAATTGCGTATGAGTTCATCTTCTGCAAGAAGATCCCCAAAATTACGTTTGTCCGCAAACCAGCGTGAACGCCAGTCTTTATCTACCGCAATGCGGAACCCGATTGGATTTACTTTCTGTCCCAAGGTATGCTCCTTAATATATATCGTCGCTCAGAACCACTGTTATGTGGCACGTCTGTTTAACTATAGGACTGGCCGAACCGCGTGCGCGGGGCCTGTATCGGCGCATCCTTGTACCTTCATCTAAAACGGCCTTCACAATACGCATATCCATAGCGTTAAGACCGTAATTATTTTCAGCGTTCGCCGCCGCTGACTTGATTGTCTTTCCAATCAGAAATGCGGCTTTACGCGGACTAAATTCTGTTATTGCTAGCGCTTCACTTACCGACTTGCCTACCAAGGCCCGGGCAAGGTCGCGCCCCTTTGACGCCGACATGCGGACGTTTTTACTTACGGCTCTGACTTCCATTTTTTATCCGTCTTACTTTGTTACTCTGTCCGTTGTATTTCCGTGTCTGCGGAACGTACGCGTAGGTGCAAATTCGCCAAGCCTGTGCCCGACCATATTTTCTGTTATGAAAATCGGCAAATGCTGCTTGCCATTATGAATTGCGAAAGTATGTCCTACAAACTCGGGTACTATCATGGAACGACGCGACCATGTCTTGATCGGCGCCTTCCTCCCAGATTTATTCATTGCCTCAACTTTTCTATAAAGGCATTCCTCTACATAAGGACCTTTTTTAATTGAACGTGCCATAACTCCTTATTTCCTCTTCTCTCTGCGTTTGACGATGAAACGGCTCGATGTCTTGCGGCGACTCCGTGTTTTACCACCTTTCGCCAGCTGACCCCAGGGTGAAACTGCAGGTCCACCGCCCGATGTACGTCCCTCACCACCTCCCATCGGATGGTCAACAGGGTTCATCGCTACACCGCGAACTGTGGGGCGGATACCCAGCCAGCGTTTGCGACCGGCTTTACCAAGCGATATTCCGATAACATCACTGTTGCCAACCTGACCGACAGTAGCACGGCATGCCGCACGAAACTGACGCTGCTCGCCGGAAGGCATTCTCAAAATCACAAAACTGGCATCCTTGGACATTACCTGCGCACCTACCCCGGCGGAACGGACTATTTTTCCACCGCGACCAGGTGCCAGCTCGACATTATGCACAACATACCCAAGCGGGATTCTGGAAAGTGGCAGGCAGTTGCCGACTTTGGCATCAGCATTATCTCCAGCCACAACTTTGGCACCCACTTCAAGCCCTTCAGGTGCCAGAATATATCGCTTTTCCCCATCAGCATAAGCAAGCAGTGCTATGTTTGCTGTACGGTTTGGATCATACTCAATTGCCTGAACAGTTGCCGGGATGTCAACCTTTTCGCGCATAAAATCGATCACGCGGTAACGGCGCTTATGCCCGCCGCCACGATGGCGTACTGAAATACGCCCGGCACTGTCACGACCCGCCCTGCGCTTCGTCGCTTTTGTAAGCTTGCGCTCAGGCTTGCTTTTTGTGATATCCTCAAACGCTACTCCAACCGTAAAACGGCGACTGGGCGTGTAAGGTTTGTAATTTTTCATTGCCATTGGATATTGCTCCGTTGATTAGGCTCGCCGACGCTTTACAGCAAGTCGATCGTATCGCCTTCCTTAAGGGTAACTATCGCTCGCTTCCATACGCGGCCCTTTACGG
>JAAZFF010000269.1 GCA_012511845.1 Lentisphaerota bacterium | reverse complement strand
GTGTCTTATAATTTCTGTCGTTTCAAGTGCACGGTCATGGATGTTTAACTCAGCAATATCCATTAAGAGAGTGCCTACTCCAAAATCTGTATATCCTACACTGAGGGGAGCATTTGGAGGAAGGGGAGAGGGGACGGGTTCTTTCGAATCAGCCTCAAGGTTTCCATCAATATAAAGTCGAATGCGCCCGAAGTCCGAGTTCTCAATCGGTGCCCAGGTGGCAACAACATGGTGCCAGATGGACGGCGTAAGACTAGTTGCAGATGTTATTGAAACTGAGCCCTCTGCGCGCCCTATTTCGAAGACCAGGCGAAAACGTTCGGGCTCCTGCACAACGAGGCGCCAGCCGTCGTAATATCCGCTGCCGCTATTTACTATCATGCCGTTAGGCCAGCCTCGCTCAAGTGCCTTTTTGCCAAAAGCAAGCGGTCGCACCCATACAGAGACAGAGAATGCGTTTGTGAGTACAATATGGTAATTAGAGGAAAAGGAAGCTTCATCGAGTCGGACACCTTTTGAGGGTGTATCAGGGTTGGCTTTTCCCCTGTTTAATATCATATCAGGGAAGTTGCCTGCTGAATCTGCAGCAGGTGCATCTCCGGCAAATCGATAACCGGCTATGGGCTCAGCGGATGCGTAAAACATGTTTTAGCAAATGAACATTGCGATCAAGAAAAGGAGTTTTTGTTTCATAATTTTTTAAGCACAACTTTAAGATATCAGGATTTATTTACATCTGCATGTTTCATATGCAACATTGGAGGTGCTTGTGACGAACACCCCAAGCAATGAAAAAAGACTGAAGAAATGGAAATTCGTTATTAAATAAAATCAGAATTTTGCAGTAATTTCAAGTCTGAGGAAAGTGGCAGTACTTTTCGGTGCTTCAAAATAGCTTCCATAATTTAGAAATTCGCAAAGCATTCCACCTCTAAACTCAATTCCGGCTTTATTCATCAGGGGAAAATTGTAACCTGCTTTGGCTAGTATTCCCCTGTGATATCCCTTTGCATCATAATTTTTTCTTGCAGCATACATTGGTCCGCATGTAAGTGCTACCTTGTGGTCATCGTATGGCTCGAGGAGCAGTTCAGCATACGGGTGAACGAGGTTTGACCATCTTGCCCCTTCGTACATGCTCAATCCAATTTCACTTACCCACGGCATGCGGTTGAAAACTGTGTTCCAGCCATTATCCGTGCTCCCATCGGCAGTTCCGTAAAAGTTGTCTTTGTCGCCGCTAAGAAAAAGCGTTGCAAGCGTCAGGCGCGGTTTAAATATTGTATCCTCAGATGTTTTACCGGTCAGACCGCCGTAAAACATGAATGCACTGATGTCCCTTGATTTTAAATCTTCCATCGAATCGACTCTTCCGAACTGATACGCTGCTTCTGTTTCAGCTGAAAGCCAGTTGTTGAATTTGGGAATTGCCCTTATTCCTGCTGTGTGGAAATTACGTCCCGGATACTTGTCTTCCCTGCTGTAAAAATCATCCTCTATTTTCCATATCCAGTAAAAGTCCAGCGGTATCTGTTCATTTTCCCTTACTGTAAGATAAAATCCTATAGCTGCTTCATCCATTTTTGAGTAAGGATTTCCCGGTTTAATGGCAGTCATGTCGTATACTCCGCCTTTTGTACGACCGATGCCAAGTTCATTTCTGTAATGATTCCATATACCCAGAAGCTGCACTTTGCTCTTTGAATCATTACTGAATTTTCGAGATAAAATAATTGCATCGAAAAATGCTGAACGCGAGCCGTCTCCTGGAGTTCCGTCGGCAAAAAGGCGTCCGCTGCCGATTTGAAGGTCCTGACGACCTATTTTGGCACCGTATAAATCGCCTTCCCATTCAACGAACAAATTGTCTACATAAAGCTCATCAGGGAATTTCTGTTTGTCATTATTTGGCGTTTTTCTGAATTTTTTAAATTCATTTCCAAGTTTTAGAAACAGGGTGAAATCCTCCACCTTCGCCTGTCCCCATATTTTAGTGCGATATCGCGTCCAGTCCGAGTACGTATCATTGGCAGTGGAAGTTCCGCCATTAGGCCAATTGTCTTTAGATTCAAATCGTATCCTGATGTCACCACCAAAATCGAAAATGGAATCGTCTTTATTTTCCTGGGCAAAAGCCGGGAAAATCGTAAAACAAGATGCCGCGCAGGTAATAATTATTTTTTTTATTTTCATGATTTTTTCATTAGGTGTTTTTGTTGAAAATCATTAAACCGTGAAAACCATTAACTTTTTGCTACAAGTTCTCGGGATACATCTTCCATATATTATTTAATTGAATCAGTCCATATGAGATTCTGTGTTTAACTCTGCTTTGTTACAACATTATATATTTTTTTTGTACTTCTGTAAACTTGTTTTTTGCGGAATGATCTGTTGAGCGGATTCGAGAGCTAAAAGCAATATAGCGACAGACACCGCAAGTTGTACTTTGAGTTCAGGGAAGGGCATAATCTCCTGTTCGAGTTGCACTCTACGGACGGAAACAGAATATATGCCGGATGAGCTAAAATATTTCGTCCACAACTTCTCGTGCTATAGCCAGCCATTTTTTTACACGTTCAGGATCTGATTGAACAGTCTCAACATCCTTGAGAGTAATGTCGACGTGTAAATCCCTGCAAGCGTGGAGGTCTCTGCGAAGAATCTTCCTTATTCGATCCGGATTGAAGCCGTAGCCCACCATATCTGCAGGGCTGGGGCGGTAGCTGATCACGTAATCGCGTCCGATCTGTTCAGCGCACACCGGAACAGATGCGAATGGGGCAACGGCAATTCTCCTGAGATTGGGAATTTGCCGCAGGATATCTATCTTTTGCGACAGGTCTTCACAGCAACCGTAGGCAACAAGACCGAAATGTTTGAGGATCGGCAGTTGATACTGCAGCATGAACTCATCATGCATTTGCGGTGAAACAGC
>JAAZFF010000268.1 GCA_012511845.1 Lentisphaerota bacterium | reverse complement strand
GTGTTGCATATCCATCTGCCCGGAAACAAGTCCCCTGAAATTCTCCTGCCGACAATTGAGTGGAGTGTTCGCAACAGAATATTCGCCCCTCACAGGCGCGGACTCGCATACATACACGTGAAAGGATTCACCTTCCTCCATTGCGCCAATCAGGGTCCCTTTCCCCAGGGCGGTGCAGTCAGTCCCCGAACCGGCAAAAACTGGCTCTTTGAAGACAACACTATTCGCTTTGCCAAAACAGTCGGTCTCGACATCGGCTCCGAAACATGGGGCACAAAAGAACTAGATGACACAGTTGAGGAAGATCGCAGGCTGATGGTTCAGGCAGGGCATATTGTTCGGAACAACACCATAAGCGACAATGGACTTTGCGGCATAGCCGGTTGGAATTCACCGAATGTTCGCATAATCAACAATCTTTTTGAGCGTAACAACCGGCTCAACTTCTCAACAGTTGATGCAAACTGGGAGGAGTGGGCAGCAATCAAATTACACAACAGCAATGCAGTAATAGCACATAACACAATTCGTTTCAATGAAGCTCATGGAATCTGGATCGATAACGGATACAATCTTTCACGTATTACAGGCAATGTTCTTATCGGCAACCTCGGCTCAGGTATAATGATGGAACTTGGAGCCGGCTCATGTCTCATTGATAACAACATCGTTGCACACACACGTTCTTACGGTGGATTCTATGATGGCAACGCCATATATGCCCACGATGCTTCCGGACTTACCGTCGTGCATAATCTCCTGACGGCGAATGCGGGGGCGGGCGTGCTGATGCGAACAATTACAGGAAGGAATTATGGAGGAAAAATTGTTGGAACCTCCAACACGCGCATTTTCAACAATATATTCGACAACAATCAAAAGGGCGATATCTGCCTGCCGTTTGACAATCCGCGTTCACACAGTAACAGCTCCGACTGGAACGTCTTTACCGGTAAACCCTCCTTCCGACTGAACAAATATCAGGATTCCTGCAAGTGGGAGACAGTGCTGGAAAAAATCACACAGGCGGGAGACGAACTCAGCCCAACTGAAGGCAATGGAGAAGGCGCTTTCAGATCATTCGGTCTCGACGCCTGGCGCGCCTCAACAGGCTGGGACATCAACAGCACTGTGATAGATAAAGCCGACTTCAGTGTGCTGCCATACAGGATGCTGATGCGGGCGAACATTCCCGAAAAATGGATAGAACTGCAGGCATGTGCCGTTGAAGAAATGACAATTGACTTTGCCGGCAACCTGATGACTGACACTGCCACACCGGACCATAAGTTACGCCCGGGACCGTTGCAGAACCTCAAAACAGGTTCATCAAAAATTCCGCTCACCCCTTACCGAACGGAAAAAGTACCAGCTTTACGCAAGGCTGCCAAATAAAGGTCGTGACGGCTGCCGGAGCCTGAACTGTCCAACTAATTTATGCGTTGGATGTTCCGAATCTAATGTGGAAATGGTATATCGTAGACCACTGTCTCATACAGCTTCTCTGACGTCATATCCAGCATACCATCACTTTGCAGCGGCAAATCCACCAGTAACATACCCGGTGCATACCCTGCTGCCCCCACTATACGGCCATTCGGTGCTATCACGCAGGAGTGCCCCGCATATATTGAATGAGGCTGCTCAGCTCCCCCTTTGTTGACCAGTGCAACATACGATTTACTCGCCATAGCCCAGTGTTGCGCCATTTCAACATATAGCTCAGGTGCATCCCATACATAATCAAGACCAGTCCTGCCTAATTTTACAGGAAGAGTCCTTCCTGCATGAGCCAGTTGTATTACCACAATTTGTGACTTGTCAAATGTAGTATTTGCCATAAATGTCAGATTTGTAATCCTTTCCAGATAATCCTTGCTATGGACAGAAGATTGACTATGATCGTTTGATTGAACAAGCATGTGATTAAAGAGATCTTTTGCTGAGCGACAGACCACAAACCCCACTTTGCCGTGAGTCAGAGCCACATTTTCAAATTTTTCACCGGGAGTAAGTCCTATCCTGCCGTCTCCGCTCGAGAGAATTGTCTTGTAGTGCACATGTCGCACCTCCCCTTTTTTGTCAACAGCTATTGCTGCGTTATAAACGCTTTCCCCCTCTTTAATCAGGTGGTTAAAGATGATATAACCTGAATTGGCACGCGCCAAAGCTTTGACCGATCCGATTACTTCAGTCTCATCTATGCCTTTTGCCTCAGCCACAGCATTTCTCTGATTAGCATAGCTGATAAATGCGTACTCGGGCAGTATTACGTATTCTGCACCCTGTTTAAAGGCACTCTCTATTTTTTTAAGTACCTTGCTTTCGATCTGCTCTTTAGTTTTCCCGGTAGTGCTATACTGCAACAATGCCAGGCGCACCATATCATGAGCCGGTTTATCAAGCTTAATTGATCTTTTACCCGACCTCCACATCAGTGCCATACCAGCTAGCAAAGCTATTATTACCGCACTTTGTAAAAGTATGACCCATTTAATTCTCTTCATTAAAATCAATCCATATTCTGAAAACAACCTGTTTTAACCGGAAAAAAGCAACACTTACAGGAACCCCTTTATTTGAGTCGCCAGATTACATTAAATCAGGGCGCAAATCAACTACCCTTTGGTCCTTCGGGCAGTGATCAGTTGGCAGTGGGCAGTTTGCTTGGGAGCGCATAATCGTACCCGTACTCGTACACGTACACGATTTCGCCTTCGCAAACACATCCTCGTGTACGTAAAACGTGTACCGATGCCCAGAGAACGGG
>JAAZFF010000267.1 GCA_012511845.1 Lentisphaerota bacterium | reverse complement strand
GATTCCATGTCTGCGACAAATCGAACGCATTTCCCGTTGCACATCCTGCTGTTTCATTGACAAAATTCTGCGACGCGCCAATATAACCATATCCCAGGGTTCTTTACTGAACTTATCTTGCAGAAGCCGGAATGACTCCCTGATTAACCGTTTCGCCCTATTACGGTCCACAGCATTTTTAAATGTTCTTTTCGTGGCTATAACGCCCATTCTTCGCTCGCAGTCAGCTTTGCGGCTAACCCATACAACCATGGCTCTGCCTGCAATCTCAACACCATTGGAAAAAACACTCTGAAACGAAGAACTGGAAGGCAGGCGCCGTGACTTCGGAAACAGGAGCCGCTTACGGGCTATACTGCTCTTGCTGTTTGAACCATGCAAGGATATTAAAAGCGATGGATTATCAATCGTTTATGCCTGTACAAGCCTGGCACGCCTTTTTTGCCTTCTGCGCCGTATTACATTACGACCGCCGGCAGTTGTCATGCGAGCCCGGAATCCTATTTTTCTAACCCGCTTGATTCTTGATGGTTGGTAAAGCTGTTTCATTTTATCTCCACTTTCTTGTCATGCCGAACAGGCACACTTTTGTTATATATACAGATCTGAATTTTGTATCAAATGAGGAGGCAACCTTACAGAAAAGAGACAAAAAAGTCAACCGTCTAATATCGCTTGAATTAAAAAACAACTTTTATTACACTTTAGATCAGTTATTCAACATATTGGATAAGACCGTTTTGTTTTAACGAACTTAAACATCGAGGTGGTATGATATGGCGAAGAAAAAAATTCGTATGGGCGTAGTAGGTACGGGCGGAATTGCCAGAGGCTCACATATTCCGGGAATTCAACGCAGTCCAGATGCTGAACTTGTAGCACTTTGCGACATTGTTCCGGAAAAACTTAAATCAGCAGCGGAGACCTATTCGATTGAAGATGCATATTGTTTTAAAAACTACAGGGACTTGATAAAATGCCCTGATGTTGATGCCATAACAATATGTACACCGAATGACTCCCATGTGCCAATCGCCCTTGAAGCTGTTGCACACAACAAACCATTCGCAGTAGAAAAACCTATATCGACAAATGCAAGGTCCGCAAAGAAATTGGCTGATGCCGTAGCTGCTGCGTCCCTGCCGTCGATGATCTGTTTTTCATATCGCTTCAGATCTTCCGCAATGTATGCAAAGGATTTCGTGTCATCTGGCAAGCTGGGAAAATTACGCCATGTTTACACGCGTTATACGCAAGCATGGGCGAACCCGGAAAACAATACACCCCTCGTCTGGAGATTCAATGAAAAAATGTCAGGCTCAGGGGCTCTCGGCGATCTGGGCTCTCACATGCTTGACCTCGTTAGATTCATTATCGATGAAGAATATATCGATTTTACAGCAATGAACGGTACATTCACCCGCGAACGCTCTGTTATAAACGGCAAACCAGGAGAAACAGGGGTCGTAGATGTAGACGATTACTCGCACTTTTTTGCCACGACCTCAGGCGGTATAGCCACATCCTTTGAGATTTCGCGCAACTGTACAGGGCGCGGGAATTATCAGCGCATAGAAATATATGGAGACAAAGGAGCGATTGTATACGAGGCAGAGCACGAAGACTCACTTTCCGTGTGCCTTGAGCCCGATCAGCTGAACAGGAAACGTTTCGACCGCATACCGATACCTGTAAAATACAAGGCAGACCAAATGCAGACATTTTTTAATATGGTCAAAGGGCGAAAGAGTTTTCCCGGAGCAACTATAGCCGACGGCTACATGAATCAAGTCTACCTGGATGCTGTAAAGAGATCTGCCAAAAGCGGAAAAATTGTACGTATCCAGGCGCAGTCTTGAGAAGCAGCTGTTAATCAGAAATCGTATCAAAATAAATCTGGAAGAAGCGCTTGGAATCCACTTCTTCAGCTATTTTGTGGCACTTAAGCTCGCTGTTGTCTGTCACAATGGTTTTCCCTGCATCTTCAGAGAATGTAGGAACTTCCACATAGGTGTCTTTCCAGGTGCAGACATCAGGCTCAAAAATACAGACTGCTGCCAACGGGTCATGGAAAGTTACAACAGGACTGGCTTTGAACCATACCTCTGCAAAATCACGTACAGGTGCCAGAACTGAATAATTCTTAAACTTCTCACGACCTTCGTCCCTGTTTAAACGGCATTTAGTCGTCACATCGAGTCCGCAACTATAATGCAGCGGAGGCTTGCTCTGAAAACCGTTGCCATACACAATGGCAGCAGCGTGCGGATCATTACGTGCGTTCCACTCCGAATCAGCATCTGCGGCAAAATGCCCGCACATGAGAACAAGACTCTTCAATTTGGAAGCAATATCCGGATACATTGCAAACAGCAACCCGATATTTGTCATCGGACCTACTCCAAGGAGTGTAATTTCACCGGGGTTTGCTATAATTGTCTGATAAAGAAAATCAACTGCTGTATTCTCTGTGCTGAATTTTTCATGACTCCAGTCACCTATTGCCTCTGCCTGTGCTGCTGTTTGTTGCGGTGCCTCAATCAGCAATGATTTTCCGCAGCCTGCATGTATCGGTATATCATCTCTGCCGGCATTACGGCAAACGGCAGAAACCATGCTTGCGCGCAGCTCGGGAAATGCAGTAACGGTAGTAATTCCCAACAAATCACAACGAGGCTCTTTCAGTAAATATGCAAGGGCAAGGGCATCATCAATATCTGAGCCGATATCTGTATCAAAAAGAATTTTTTCCATAAGTATCCGATTTATTTATTGTTGATATTTTGTTATTTATTTTTTGCTGAATCATTAGCTTCAGGGAGAAATGGCACTGCAAACGCAGTCTCAAAGTCATACACATCATCAAAATCTTCTTTTTTATCAGATCCCGTCTTGCTGAAAATGCCCTCATTTACCAGACTCATCACAATTTCACCAAAATCTGACGTTTCGTATAAACCCCATTCATTGAGAACAAGAAGCGCAAGCGGTCCAAATTGCTCCAGGGCATACTCTCTTGCCATTTCAGAAAGTTCAGCTCCTGTTACATGTCGGTTATCGCTACCCGTACGTATTTTTCTTGTAGCATAGTCTAGAGCCTCACGAATGAAATAGTATGCCTCTATATCATAGGAAGAGTTTTCCTCGTAAAGACGTGCTACCGTTTCCTCAAAAGACTGTTCGTTCATCCAAATATTCCCTCCGACTCAACAATTTTCTTTATTCCATCGGCGATTCTTGTAGCATAAGAATCACGCTCATCATCATCTTTGTACTTTCCGGCTCCGGATTCCCATCCAGGCTGCAGTGTTTCGCCTCCATAACGGGGAATAACGTGAAAGTGCAAATGAGGAACTGTCTGCCCTGCGCACGCTCCATTTGCCTGCAGAATATTTGTTCCATCAGCTAAACCTTCCCCCAACGCCTTTGCTGTCACCCGGACAATATACATGGCTTCTTCAGCACACCTGACAGCATCAGGAGCATCCACCGGCACATCCGATATTGTACGCCAGTGCTGCTTTGGTACTACAAGTACATGCCCTTTTTCCATAGGGTTGATATCTAAAAATGCTATTACATTATCAGACTCATAAACCTTGACTGATGGTATGCTTCCATCAATTATCCTGCAAAAAACACAGTTCGCATCTTTCATCAACATCAATCTCCCTGGTCTTCAGCTACACGAAGAACTTCTTCAATAGTTGTAAACCCGTCAAAAACCTTTGCCCATCCATCGTCTCGAAGAGTCGCCATTCCTTCCTCAATTGCCCTGTCCCTTATTTCAAGTGAAGGTCTGTGCTCAGTTACCATGGCACGGATGGAGTCAGTTACCGGAAGAATTTCAAAAATCCCTCCCCTGCCCCTATAACCTGTCTGACTGCAAAGCTGGCAACCGCGAGAATTATAAATCTTGCGACCCCTGAAAATTTCAGGATTTATTTCCATCCGCTCCAGCAGGGCAGGATCAGCCTCCCCCTCCTCTTTGCAGGAAGGACACAATCGCCGCAGAAGACGCTGCGCCATAACTACAATGACCGATGAAGCCACAAGAAAAGGCTCCACCCCCATATCGATCAAACGTGCGAAAGCACCTGCTGCATCGTTCGTGTGCAGTGTCGAAAACACAAGGTGCCCCGTCAGCGACGCATTAATTGCGATCTCTGCAGTCTCAACATCTCGAACTTCTCCAACCATCAGGATGTCAGGATCCTGGCGCAGAAAAGAGCGAAGCACCCGTGCAAACGTCAGTCCTATATCAGGACGCACAAGCACCTGGTTAATACCGGGCATTTCATACTCCACAGGTTCCTCAGCCGTCAGAATGCGCTTGTCCACAGTGTTTATTTCATGCAAAAACGCATAAAGTGAGGTAGATTTTCCGGAACCCGTCGGCCCGGTAACGAGAACGATGCCATTTGGGCGATGTATCGTTCTCATCATCAATTTTTCATTTTTCGGACTCATCCCCAGCTGCGAAAGGCGGACGAGTCCTCCACCCTTCTGTAACAGTCGCAGGCTTATGCTCTCGCCGTAAACTGTCGGGCATGTAGAAACACGTATGTCAATTTCCTTGCCGTTTACCCGTATGCCGATCCTGCCGTCCATCGGCATGCGTTTCTCGGCTATATCGAGATTCGCCATAACTTTAAGTCTCGAAATTACGGCAGCCTGGACACGGTGCAACTGAGCCGGAACGTCCACCTTGTGCAACAGACCATCGATGCGATACCGTATCCTCAGCTCATGTTCCATCGGCTCCACATGAATATCCGTGGCTCCCTGTCTGTCAGCTTCAGCAACGATCTGGTTTACAAACCGCACAATTGATGCTTCCTGCCCGACATCGGAAAGATCGTATTTTGTGTCATCAGCCACTTCGAGGTCGTATCGACCCCCGGACATCATGCTTTCAAATGTGTCTCCACCGACCCCGTAGAATTTGCGAGCCTGCTTCCCAATTTTTTCAGTTGTGCATACGACTGCCCTGATTTGATATCCCGACGCCATTCGCAAGCTGTCAACCAGAGATAGGTTCAGCGGGTCGCTCGTGGCAATTGTCAGAACATCACCATCAAACAAAACGGGGATAACGTTGTACTGGTATACAGCTCGCGCAGGCAGTTTTTCAATCAGATCCTGTGTCGGCTCAATGCTTGATACGTCCAAATATTCCAGCCCCAGCAGATTTGCTGCAGCTACGAGAAAGTCCTCTTCGGAAGCAAGTCCGAGACGCACAACAGATTCAGTTATTGAAGCATCACCATGCCTGTCATCAAGCGCCAGCTGATCGAGCTGCACATCATTGAACAACTTTGTTTGCCTCAGCAATTCGAAAAGAAGATCTTCTTTTTTATCTGCCATACTTAAATAGTTTTTACTTAATCCACACTTTACATTACGGCATCAGATTGTACACCAATAAGCATGGAGCCGCAACGTAAATGCATTTTCAAACGGTTTTACAAGGAACATCTGGAAGCTCCTCAGCAATAATCCTTGCCCAGATTCCCTGCGCAACTCCTATTTCATTGCCTTCATAATCATGCAGGGGAGTTTCTGTACCGCAACTTGGAGAACGCGATTTCAGCACAATATAATCCACCCCCTCTTTCCTGAGTTCCCTGATTTTCTTCAAGCAACACATTTCAAGAACTTCAGTAAATTCTTTCCGGCTCTCCCTTCCCAATACACGAATACAGTCGTCGCCTTGCAAAACCAGCTCTATAGGCTCTCTGGGAATTCCGAGCCCAGCCTCCACTTCAGGGCAGAAAGGGATTATTTCCGCTCCGGCAGGTAAAAAACTTATATCGTATTTCTTGTCCCGCCCGTCATATCTGGTTTTCATCCCCAGCAAACAAGAACTGATTAAAACCCTCATTTCAACTGACGCCCTGCCTTGCGCATTATGAGCATGCCGCTACCTGTATCACGCGGCAAAACAGAAACTACTGCTATTGCTCCGCCACGAGTAAAAAAAGCAGAAGATATGCGCTCTGCGCCGGGAGTAGCACAAGTCCAGCCTTCTTTAATCATCTGTTCTAAAATAATTTGCATTGCTATTCCATCCTGGAAAACACTATTACCAATGCAAACACGTGTTGCAGCCTCGGAATCAACGGCAGAAAAACTTGGAGTAAACCCCTGAGGCATGGAAATATCCCTAAAACCCCAGTCAGGCTCACTTGCAGAAGGATCAGAATTCGATTCAACCAACAGAGCTGTGGAAGCATCTTCTTTTTCCCCATCCAAAAGAACAACTGTTGAGTGACCATAATTTTTCGGCAGTCGAATAACCGTATTTTCAGCTTCCCGCCTGCCTTCAACACCTATCTTGGGCAAAAGCTGTGCCCCGACTGCATCAGAGCTCTCTTCAAAGACATAGGCACTCACACGAGAATCAGTGCCGTTGATTTTGAATGCCGAATCATAAACCCTCCTGCCCCCTGCTGCATCCATAAGCAGGCGAGGCTCCGAAGGCACCTTCATGAATACACGCGCGCTTGCTGAAACTGAAACAAGCACAGCTATAAAAACAGGCAGAAATAAAAACCTGAAAAAAGCTTTCAATACAAACCTCCCGTTTGAGGCATCCAGACTTCATTCCTGATAACTATCTCTCCGGGCAGTCCCAGGATATTCTGAATAATCGGGGGAACGGGTACTGTTTCTGAATCACGCGAACTTACAAAACCGAAAGTTGACTGAGACAATACACCGTCATTGACATGAACAATTTCATTGTAAACAACGGAAGAGCCGTCTCCGCGCCGTGTCCCGCTCCAGTCGCCTCCCGGTGCTGAGGAAGATGTTATATGAGAGCGAAGCCTGTAAAAATTGCCGTGAATTGCACGATCATCTTTCGTGTACGGCTTATCGTCACCACCCTCGTCCCAATCTGCCAGTGGGGTAAATGTTGAAGAAATGCCGTGCCCCATTGAGCTGCTTATCGCATCTGCCGATGCCCTGACGAGTGAGTCCGAATCAAGCAGCTGCACATGCCCCAGGAAAAAAACAAGAGCGGCAAGCAAGATGATCCCGAACAAGCCGACGATAAATTCTACTATCGCCTGCCCGCTTCTATCTCTTCTATTTATTGCTCTATTCATCATCTGCTCACCTGGATATCAATATTTTACATCTGACCGGTTTAAAATGCAATATGTACTTTGACCAGATGCGGCAAAGCTTCCCTGATTCGCTTCTGTTCGTCTGCAGATAATTTTGTGCCATACAAGGTCATCATCTTCAGATTTTTCATTTCTCCTATTTTTTCCGGCATTTTAACCAGGGGATTACCGTCCAGATCTGCACGCTCAAGTGCAGGCATCTGCACAAACTCTTCAGGCAGCTCAATAATCCCGTTGTTTCCCAAATCCACCTGTTGCAATGCAGCCATATTTATTATTGCCGGAGGTAATGCCGAAAACGAGTTTCCGCGCAAGTACAGTCGTTTAAGATTTTTTAACTCCTCCACCCCGGCAGGTAATGAAGCAAGCTTGTTGTTGTTCAGGCGCAACCATTTCAGGCGTTCCAGATTGCCTATTGCTTCAGGCAGATTCGTAATATTATTCCGGTCCAGATTCAAATACTCCAAATTTTTCAACTTCAATACGGCATCAGGAAATTCCGTCATGCCGTTGTCTGACATATAGAGGTGGCAGAGTCCTGACAATGCCACAACAGACTCAGGAAGCGCCTTGATTCCGGTCTCGGCAATATCCAGCACTTCCAGCGAGGGCATTTCCCCGGTAAACTCAGGAACATCTGTTATGTTTTTCTGACCTCTTAATGAAAGCTTTCTAAGCGATGTGAATTGCTCCAGTCTGTCGGGAAAAGACTTCAGCTGATTATCGGGTGGTATAATAATGGCCTCAACAGTTTCCTTTATTGCTACAGCATCTTCTATCGATGAAACGGTTACCAGCCGTTCCGGTGCAGATTGCTGAAAACAACCGTTCAAAATTGGAAACATTAAAGTAAAAGGTAACAGAAATCTGGGAAAAGTAATTTTCAAAATAAAATCCTTGAGTTTATCTGGGAATTGAGTAGGATATATGGCGTTTTATTTGGCTTCTGGGTTTCGCCTTTTATTATAAATCAACTCAGCCGTTTTAATCAACCATTAAGGACAATAACAATGAGCAGAACGACATTAATCGCTTGCGTAGCGGCAATAGTACTCACTTCCTTCAACTCATTCGCGATTACACCCGCGAGTCAGTCCACAAAAGGAATAGGATTCGGCGTACTAGCAGAAGATCTTACCAGATGGCATCTTGCTGCATACGGGGCATATGCCAACAGAACGGTAAAGGAAGACAAGATAAAAGAAGAAATCAGAATCAGGCGCTTCAACACAATCCTCGGCTATGACCTGACTCGCTGGCTGACTGTTTATGCTCTTGCCGGTGTCATGGATGCAGACCCGAAGTACCGGGGCAACGATCAGGATTCTACAGCCCTTATCGGAGTTGGCGCATGGGCGAATCTGGTTCACTCATTGGAGCTTTCTTTGCTCTCAACAATTTCCTACTACAAACTTACTGCCGGTGCAGAAATCACTTTTTCCGATCTTGATGATTTTCGCTGGTCGCAGGCTGATGCATATCTCACTTTTGAGATAGTCAATGAGATAGAAAATAATTCTAATATTTTCCCGAAGACTGTTGGTGTTTTTGCCGGTCCCGTAGTTTCTTACATTATTTCTGACGACTATGACGCAGACTCGGATAACGTCATGGGATTGTCAGCCGGTTTAACCATGAGATTTTCCAGCAGCACATATGCGACCATTTCATACGATATGTTTTCGGATGACAGCATTTTTGCCGGAATGGTTGGCGTTCGTTTTTAAATATCCCTACAAGTAAATCACAAAAAACCGGAACGCTGATCAAAAGGTGGCTTCCGGTCTTTTATGTATGTTAGAAATTTTTACTTAAATTTATAGTTTTCATAAATATGGACAAACATTTCAACCCTGCAAAAATTGAAGCCAAATGGTACGAGTTCTGGGAAAAGACAGGACAATTTAAAGCTGATCCGGAACAGCCCGGCGAGCCATACTGCATAGTTATTCCACCGCCGAACGTAACGGGCATCCTCCACATGGGACATGCGCTGAACAACACGGTGCAGGATGTACTGGCACGATGGAGAAGGATGCAGGGACGAAACGTATTGTGGCTGCCTGGAACCGACCATGCGGGGATAGCAACTCAGAATGTAGTAGAAAAAGCTCTTGGGACAGATGGCAAATCACGCCAGGATCTCGGCAGGGAAGCTTTCATCGATCGTGTATGGCAATGGAGATTTCAATATGGCGACACCATTGTCAACCAATTGAAAAAACTCGGATGCAGTTGCGACTGGAGTCGTGAACGCTTTACAATGGACGAAGGTTTGAGTCGTGCCGTAGCCGAGGTTTTCTGCAGCCTTTATGAGGAAGACCTCGTATATCGCGGAAATTACATCGTAAACTGGAGCCCGAGATGCGGCACAGCACTGGCAGATGATGAAAGCGAGCACGAGCCCAATGAGGGACATTTGTGGCACGTGCGCTACCCTGTAGCCGGGCAACCGGATGCTTTTGTTGAAATTGCCACAACCAGGCCGGAAACACTGCCGGGAGATACTGCTGTTGCAGTAAACCCAAAGGATGAACGATACACACATCTGCACGGTAAATACGTGATACTGCCATTGTCAAACAGGGAAATTCCTGTAGTTGTGGATGACTATGTTGAACGCGATTTTGGAACGGGAGTTGTCAAAATCACGCCTGCTCACGACCCGAATGACTTTTTTGTCGGGCAGCGCCATGATTTGCCTGCCCTCAACATAATGAATGACGACGGGACAATGAACGAGCATTCCGGCTATGATGGGCTGGATCGTTTTGAATGCAGGAAAAAAATTGTTGAAGATCTTGAAAAAGGCGGCTTCATCGTTCGTGTGGAACCTTACACAAACTCGGTCGGGCACTGCTACCGTTGCGACACAGTCATAGAGCCGAGGCTTTCCAAGCAATGGTTTGTACGTATGCAGCCGCTTGCAAAACCGGCTATGGAGGCGGTTCGTTCAGGAAGGGTCAAGTTTACGCCGAAGAGATATGAAAACGTCTACTTCACCTGGATGGAAAACATAAGAGACTGGTGCATATCCCGGCAGATTTGGTGGGGTCACCGCATTCCTGTATACACATGTACATGCGGGCACGAATGGGCAACCCCGGCAACACCTGAAGAATGTCCGAAATGCCAAAACAGCTCTGAAGAAATTTCTCAGGAAACTGATGTTCTCGATACCTGGTTCTCATCATGGCTATGGCCCTTCAGTACTCTCGGCTGGCCTGAAAAGGACAGCAGGGACTTGAAGTTTTACTACCCTACTTCCGACCTCGTAACTGCTCCCGATATTATTTTCTTCTGGGTAGCGCGAATGATAATGGCGGGTTGCAAATTTATGAACGAGCCCCCCTTCTCCAATGTTGTTATACATGGAGTCGTTCGTGACTCCGAAGGGCGCAAGATGTCGAAGTCTCTTGGCAACTCTATAGACCCATTGGATATAATAAGCAAATACAGTGCTGATTCCCTGCGATTCAGCCTGATGCAGATCACTGCTCCCGGTGTTGACCTGCATGTGGATATGGGAAAATTTGAGATTGGGCGCAACTTTGCTACAAAAATCTGGAATGCTGCACGATTCATGATGATGCACGCGGAGAAGGTCCCGTTTTTCGACTGGCAGGATGTTGCCGCAAACGGTATAAAGCTTGAACCTTCCATTCTCAGAGACGACGACAAGCACATTTTATACGCATGTTCCAAAACTATAGAGACGGTAACAAGTTCGCTTGGAAAATACCGGTTTCAAGATGCCGCACTTGCCATTTATGACTTCATATGGGCAAATTTCTGCGACTGGTATCTGGAATACGCAAAAGGCAATCTGTATGGAGGCGATGATGTGCGACTTCGCCAAACCATGTTGATTTTGGCTGATGTTTTCGGCAAAGCACTAAGATTATTACATCCCTTCATGCCTTTTATCACAGAAGAACTTTGGCATGCCATGGGATTTGGAGATGATGAAGAATCAATAATGAGAGCTCCGTGGCCAAAACCATATTCGGCTTCTCAAAATTCAAAATGGTCAGTATCTGAGGAAATTTATAATTTCGTTGAAAGCAAGCGAGAGATGATCACTGCCGGGCGGGCTTTGAGAGCAGATTCCAACTTGCCTCCCTCCCAGGAAATAACGTTTGCCGTAAATGCTATTTCATCAAAAGTGCAGAATAAAATGCAGGAGGATTTAGAGTACATAAAAAAAGCCCTGCGCGCTGGCTCAATTGAATTCAGCAGCGAGCCTTTATCCGGATTTCCATTCACCACTTGCGCCCTTGGTGCCATCGGGATACCACTCGAAGGTCTCGTTGACGTCGAAGCGGAAAAGATTCGTATTTCAGAAGAAATCAACAAATTGACAGGATTCCTTAAAACAGTTGAAGCCAAATTGGATAATGAGACTTTTTTATCCAAGGCTCCACAAAAAATTATCGATCAGCAGAAAGCAAGGCGCGAAGAACTCCTGGCAGATATTGAGAGACAGAAAAAAATTCTCGAATTATCTGATAAATAATTATATAATACCGATTTGCCATGGCGGCTGATACCCTGTAAAAGCGTTTTGGCAGAAAGGCTGACTCAATGAAACTGACAACCACGAGAACTGTTAAGGAAGCGAGAGGCTTTCTATACGAATTTTTAAATGATGGAACTGTTGCCGTTGTTGGAGGCAATCCGGGCTTGGTTGGGAAACAGGAAATTCCATCTCATTTCGAAGGTTACCCTGTTGTTAAAATTGGCAGGGGAGCCTTTTCGAGTTCTCATTTAACCGAGATAATAATACCTTCTACAGTTGAAGAGATTTGTGATGGCGCATTTTACTGGAACACGCTTTTAACTGAAGTCAGAATAAGCACAGGTGTTTCAGTTATTGGAGACAGGGCTTTTGCTGCTTGCCCCAATATTAAAACCATATCTTTCCCGCCATCTCTCAAATCTGTCGGAGAACTTGCATTTCATAAGTGCATCAACCTGTCTAAGGTAAATTTCAACAATGGTCTTGAAACAATCGGCGATTTTGCTTTTGGCGGATGCCCTGCGCTAAAACAAGTACTTATTCCGGAAAGTGTTACTGAAATCGGCAAAAGTGTCTTTTTTGATTGTGAGAGGCTAATGTCTATTTCTCTGCCGGAAAGTTTTTTAAAGTTGAGCGATGGTCTGTTCTATAAATGCACCTCCCTGGAAAATATATCACTTCCTGAAAAACTGGAAATCATCGGTCAATGGGCTTTTAAAGACTGTACCAATCTGACCACAATAACTATACCCGGTTTTGTATATGATATTGGAACGCAGGCATTTGACGGATGCACTTCCCTCACGGAAATCTCCGTTCTGCCCGTCAACTCTCATTACAACACATGGAAAGGTGCCCTTTTCTCGAATGACATGAAAAAAATGTTTCGATGCCCTGAGGGAATAAAAGGTTCATACGAAATTCCTGAAGGTGTTGAGCGGGTTAAAAAAGGCGCTTTCGACAACTGTTCAAAATTAACATCTGTCAGCATTCCCCTATCACTTAAAGAAATCAAGGGGAGTGCATTTTATGGGTGCAGCAAACTTTCAAAAATAACCGTAAAGAGCTCGAACACCTTTTTCACAACGAACGATGATATGTTGTTCTCAAAAGACATGACCAAGTTAATTCGTTGTCTGGGCAGCAAAAGAAAAAAAATTGAAATACCGGAAAGCGTAACGGAAATCGATGAATTTGCATTTGCAGGATGTGCAAAACTGGAAACTGTAAAAATACCGGAAAGTGTCAATGTAATTGGCGAAAATGCATTTGAAGGATGTATAGGCTTGATAAACATCTCATTACCTGACAGCCTCACAGAAATTTCATCACGGCTGTTTTTCGGATGCAAGAATCTTGTAAGCGTCAGGCTGCCTTCAAACCTTGTAAAAATTGGCGATCATGCGTTTGATGGTTGCAAGCAGTTAAAACACATTTCCATTCCATCAACAGTTAAACAAATCGGCCATTGGGCGTTTTCCGGCTGCCAGTGCCTGCAACAGGCAGAAGAAGTCGACTCGTCCGGCGATAGCGACAGACCTGCAGGTTCATCAATATTTGAATCTTAGTTAGAAAGCTTGCTTTATTCAAAAAAACAACGTGTTGCAACTATGGCAACACGTTGTCTTCAAGCATAATGCTAATTAAGGTCAAGCGTTATCGCTATCTCCTTCATCTGCTTCCTCTGCTGCTGCTTCTACTGCTTCCGCATCTGTTTCTCCCTCGGCAGAATCTTCCGAAGCATCGTCACTTGGTGACCATTCCTCGCCACCTGTGGCAAATGCTTCATCAAATGCAGATGCCAAGCCGACAATATTCTGTCCTGCTTTCAGAGAGCTTTCTGCTTTATATTCTTCAGGAATCTCGAAGTCCAGATCTTCTCCTCCATCAGATTTCATGCTGAGACCTATCCTGCGCTCTTCCGGATCAATCCGGACAATACGTGCCTCGACATCCTGTCCAACCTTTATTGCGTCCTTGACACGTTCCACGTGCTCATCACTTATCTGGGAGATATGGACCAGACCGTCTACACCGCCTTCAAGCTCCACAAAAGCCCCGAATGAAGTAATCTTCGAAACTTTGCCGCTGACAAGCTGGCCTACAGCATAGTGCGACGGAATGTTGGACCAGGGGTCCTCCTGAGCCTGTTTGAGCCCAAGAGATATACGCTGATTCTCAGCATCTATTTCCAATACAATAGATTCAACTTCCTGACCTTTTTGCAGGAGTTCTGTGGGATGATTGATCTTGCGTGTCCAGCTCATGTCAGAAACATGAATCATTCCATCAATTCCATCTTCAAGCTGTATGAAAGCACCATAAGAAGTAAAGTTGCGTACTTTACCCTTTACACGTGTGCCTACAGGATATCTGTCAGAAACCGTATCCCAGGGATTTTCTTCGGTCTGGCGAATTCCCAGTGCAATCTTCTGCTCGTCTTTATTAACGCTCAGGACGACTACATCAACTTCATCACCGATGCTTAAAACGTCGGAAGCACGGGCAACCCTGCGAGTCCAGGAAAATTCAGAAACGTGTACAAGACCTTCAATTCCGGGCTCCAGCTCCACGAAAGCGCCATACGGAACGAGATTCACAACCTTGCCGCGCAAACGACTGTTGGCAGGGTAACGGCTCTCAATGTCTTCCCAGGGATTTTCCTGTGCTTGTTTCAGACCCAATGAAACGCGAGCGCGCTCATTATCAATTTCTAAAACTACTACTTCAAGATCCTGACCCACCTCTACCAGTTCGCTTGGGTGTTTCACACGACCCCAGGACATATCGGTAATATGGAGCAGACCATCAATGCCGTCAAGATCAACAAAAACTCCGAAGTCAGTAATATTCTTTACTTTTCCTGATCTGAGCTGTCCTTTTTCAAGCGTTTCCAGAAGAGCATCACGCTTGGCAGCCATTCTCTCTTCAATTAATTCCCTGCGGGAAAGTATTATGTTCCGCCTGTCATTAGAAATCTTTATCAGCTTAAATTCGTATGTGTTATCAAGAAATTCATCTGTATTCTGTACCGGGCTTACATCAATTTGTGAACCGGGAAGAAAGGATTCTACTCCGTCCACATCTACAAGCAAACCGCCACGGACTTTACTTTTCACAGTACCGCTGACAATGCTGCCTTCTGTGTAGCGTTCCAATACCGATTCCCAGCGAATTTTGTCATCAGCCAGCTTTTTGGATAGCACTACCATCCCGTCTTCATTTTCAGTCTGGATGATGAGAACATCTACCTCAGCACCGATTTGCATTTGCGATTCATCATCGAATTCGCTGGCAGGAACAATTCCCTCTGATTTACCGCCCACATCAATGAGCACCTCTGAAGGGCGTACCTCAAGTACCATTCCCTTAACTATTCTATTTTCCTGTGCCTGAGTCAACGAAGCATCAAGCAGATCTGAAAGTTCCTGAAGCTTCTCAGGATTTTTTGCTTCTTTTCTTTTGAGCATGTTAAATTTAGACATTTTTGTTGTTAGTAATTAAACACAGCTAAACACATTGTATGGCGATTCACCACACCGTCGCTCTTATTCACTTCTCAAGCGGATGTCTAAAACCTCTTGAGGGTAAATAAATAATGGGAGAAAAGTTTAACAGCACGGGCAATAATTTGCAACAAGAAATTGCAGAAAATCAATGCCCGGACGCTGACGAAGTCCTACGCCGCAATAGCATTGAATCAAAGAGCCAACAGGGTCAACCCTGGAAGCAGAGCCCGGCAAGCCGGAAGATCGTACCCGTTCATAGCGAAGCGGTTCACGTTTCCCGTACACGACAATGAGAAACCCGCTGAAATCGTGTACGAGTACGAGAACGAGAACGTAAACGATTATGCGCTGCCTTAGCCTCTGAATGAGATACCTGCGCCACCTGAGTCTTTCGTGCCTTTCGCGCTTTTCGCGACATTCGGGCCAGAACCCCGGACACTGGGATCGCAGGGCTCCGTACCTGCATCTACTATCAAGGGCAATGCAACACAGCTCATGAGGACATTCGCCCTCCAGCTTGGCAATGCGCATCCTTACGTAATGGAGGGTGAGCGTCCCCGCGAACCGCAGACTGTAGCACGGACATTCCTGTCTGTGCCCGCCTGCTCAGCAAGGTAGGGCTGGTTTCTCCGCAAACCGCCGTGCAGCCTGGCAGTCTCAATAAAGTCAAAGACACTCGACTTGCGACATTCGGGCCAGAACCCCGGACACAGGGATCGCAGGGCTCCGTACCTGCATCTACTATCAAGGGCAATGCAACACAGCTCATGAGGACATTCGCCCTTCAGCTTTCTCGTGCTACCACTCTTCTATGACCTTATCCGAGCAGGCGCTCAGGGCTCCCAGGCTCATCATGCGGGCACAGGCAAGATGCCTGTTCTACAGTCTGCGGCGCGCTACGGAGAGCGTCGCCCTACCCGATGCCGATCCCGATTCCACATAAGCTCTACCCACTACCTACTACCCGCTGATCACTGCCCGGCTCCCCCGCAGTTTATGCCCATATAAAAGTTTGAAACTCACGCCCATATTATGCTATCCTGTATTCGTACCTTTTTAAACGAGGGGATTCAAATATGAAGATGTACGATATAGAGGATTATTACCGCCCCAAGAGGTTTCCATGGCTGCCCGTTACAATAATAAGTGTTTTTGTTATTGGAGCGCTGACGGCTATTTTTTCGAGCCGAAACAGCGATAAATCTGATGAAATCAAGGCAGATGAAAAGGATATTCAGACTTCATCTTCCCAGGCAGACCAGCAAGATGAGGCACCCGTGCAACCTCCTGTCACATACAGCCGGATACCGGAAAAGCCGCTGGCTGCACGAGAAGCCAATGCGCTCATATCAGAGGCGGTAAACCTGAAAAAAGCAGGCCGGCTGGAAGAAGCACGTAACAAGTTTCTGTCAATTCTAAACAAGGTAGATGCTACAACACGTGCTGTTGTGGAGCGGGAAATCGGCGAGTTGAGCATAGAGCTTTTCACATCTCCCAGACCTATGAAAGGTAAAGCGGAATATATCGTAAAATCAGGAGACAGCCTATCCGTAATAGCATCTCGCTTTGAATGCCCGGTTGAACTCATACAAAAATCCAACAATATAAAAGACAGGGCTAAAATCCAAATCGGACAGAGGCTGGTCATTCCCGATCATCCGAAATTCTCAATTCTCGTATCCAAAACAGGCAATACACTCACACTTCTGCTCAACCGCGAGTTTTTTAAAACTTATCCGGTCGGAACCGGTGTACAGTCTAAAACACCTGCCGGTACATTCAAGATTGTTGAAAAGATTTCTGAGCCGCCATGGTGGCCGGGAGATGGAAGGGCTTCAATACCATACGGCAGCCCCGACAACATTCTCGGCACCCGATGGCTCGCACTTGAAGCAACGGGAGACACACCAAAGGTACGCGGATATGGGATTCATGGCACATGGGACAACTCCACTATCGGCAAACAATCAAGTGCCGGTTGCGTACGTATGAAAAACACCGAGGTTGAAGAGGTGTTTATGCTCGTGCCAAGAGGCACACCCGTAACAATTGTGGAGTAATATATAGATGATAGATTATCTCAACGGTACCCTGTACTCCAAAAGTCCCAGCGTAGTTGTAATTGATGTTGGCGGCGTGGGGTACGAAGTATCAATACCGCTCAGCACATACGAGGCGCTTGAAACTGAAGGTAGCAAAATCCGGTTACTGATTTACGAGTATATCCGGGAAGACGCTTACACCCTCTTCGGATTCGCTACAAAAGCAGAACGCGATTTTTTCCGAATGCTGCAAAATGTGAGCGGCATAGGACCCAAAACAGCTCTCGGCATGATCAGCGGAATGAATGTCCGTGAAATACGGCGTGCCATTGTTGAACGAGATGTAAAACTCCTGACAAAACTGCCGGGAATCGGAAAGAAAACAGCTGAACGACTCGTTTTGGAACTTCACGACAAAATAGATCCCCTCGAGACACTCGCTGCAGAAGATACTCCCCCTCTGGAAGCAAAATACCGCGACGCTGTTCTCGCACTTGTTTCCCTCGGCAATCCCAGGGATATTGCAACGAAAATTGTTTTCGAAAGTTCACAAACAAAGAATCCTCCAGAAACTACAGAAGAAATAATTAAAAAGGCGTTAGCTCCGAAATATCAATAAAATGAACAAGAAATCTGAAAAAAAATCAGCATACGCAGCTGCCGGTGTAGATATCGATGAGAAAATGCGTATGATCGATTCAATCAAAAAGGCAGTCGCTTCAACTCAAACCTCTGGAGTGTTAAGCGGTATAGGACGTTTCGGAGGACTCTTCAAATCACCGGGTGCTGGCCGTATACTGGTGGCGTCTACTGATGGAGTGGGAACAAAACTCAAAGTCGCCCATATGGCAGACAAACACGACACTATCGGACAATGCCTCGTAAACCATTGCGTAACCGATATTCTAACGCAGGGCGCCACACCGCTCTTCTTCCTGGACTATATCGGCACATCAAACCTCTCCCCAAAGGTTTTCTCAGATGTCGTTAAAGGTTTGTGCAAAGCCTGCCGGGAAAACTCATGTGCACTGATTGGAGGAGAAACAGCCGAAATGCCGGGGCTGTACCCCCAGGGAGAATACGACCTTGTAGGAACAATCGTTGGAGTTGTATCAAAGAAAGACTACGTTTCCGGAGATTCAATCCGCCCGGACGATGTACTCATAGGTTTGCCTTCAACGGGACTCCAGACAAACGGATATTCCCTGGCGCGTAAAATCGTCTTCGAACAGGCAGGAAAAAAACTGGACGACATCGTACCCGGTACACGAACCACTTTCGAGAAGGCCCTCTTGGCTATACATTCAAGTTTTCTAAAGCCTGTAATGGCACTTTACGAAGCTGAAATTAAAATCAGGGGAATGTCGCATATAACCGGAGGCGGTCTTATTGACAACACACCTCGAATGCTTCCAAAAAACGTTGATGCTGTCTACGACCGTTCCTCCTGGAAAGTCCCCGCCCTGTTTAAATGGCTCCAGGAAGCAGGACAGGTAGATACAGACGAAATGTACAAAGTTTTCAATATGGGTATTGGCTACGTAATATGCGTCTCAAAAAAAGAGAGCGAAGCCGCCCTGGAAGTATTGAAAAGCGCAAAAAGCCGACCTAAAGTGATAGGCTCAATCGAAAAGGGCTCCGGAAAAACCCTTTTTATTTAAATTCGTGACTGATGGCAGTGCTTTTAATTATAAACAACTACAGATAATGAGTAGTCGCACTTACAGAAGAAAATCCAGATCGAAAAAATATGATAAAGTACGCTGGGAAGTAGAGCGAGAACGCTATCAGATAGAACACCCCGTACCGCCAACTATATTCAAGGAAGCGGAGTCAGCGTTTACCGGAGTAGAAAAAGCTTTTAAGAGAATGCGTAAATTCGGAATATACTTCTCTGTTCATGAATCTTTATTACAAAGCGAATGGATAAAAATAGTTGGTAGTGATTTGGCAAAGCGCACAATGCCCGGCAATCTGGACAACGGCCAACTTTTCGTATATGTGAAGGGAGCAGTATGGCTTGCAGAGTTGCGCCGCAACTCCATCCCGAACATGATTAAACGCATAAATCAGCACCTTGGAAAAAATACAGTAAAAAAAATAACAATGCGCCCCGATC
>JAAZFF010000266.1 GCA_012511845.1 Lentisphaerota bacterium | reverse complement strand
CTGCACTGGGGCTTAATGCTTTCGCTTCCGGTGCAAGTATATACAGCGGTACTTATTCTGAAGCTACTTCAAGGCAGTTCGAAGATATTTTTCTTTTTATTCCGCCGCACAGAATTGCTGAAATAGGTTGGGTTTGCTCTATTCTTACGACACTTCTGGTGTTTCTTTCACTCGGCGCTTTCAGCGGTTCTTTTTCAGCCACACTAGTGCGTCTTGCCGTAGCATTGGCCATGGGAACAGTTATGCTGCTGACGCCCGGGCAACTGCTGTTGATCTTGCGTAATCGCCGCCGCAGGAAATTCAACGAGCAACTCGTTGATGCTCTTACCGGCATGGGGAATGCCCTGAAGTCAGGCTTCAGCATTATGCAGGCACTTGAGCAGGTTGTTCAAAATGGTGAAAGCCCCATAGCCGAAGAATTTGCCACAACACTGCACCAGACGCGTGTGGGTGTAAGCTTCCAGGATGCCATGAGGAATATGGATCAGCGCGTTGGAAGCGAAGATCTTTCTCTCGTAGTGCTTTCGATTGAAACGGCGCGTCAGACCGGGGGTAACCTTACTGATGTTTTTGCCAATATCCGGCATACTATACAGGAACGCTTCCGCGTTGAAAACCGCATACAAACTTTAACGGCTCAGGGTAGAATGCAGGGAGTGGTGTTAGGGCTCCTGCCGGTGGCTCTCGCCGGTACGCTCGTTGTGCTGAAACCGGAAATGGTTAAGCCGTTCATACATTCCGTAGCAGGCATATTTATAATTATATCCTGTATTATATTGCTCATTATCGGTGCTTTGTGGATTCGAAAAATAATTAGAATCGACATTTGATAAAACCCCTGACAATAAAATTGAAATGAGCAGCGTCTCTTAAGAGTAAAAGGTTTTTTAGTAATATTGAGGAATTTAACGATGAAGCTTTAAACAAAGGTAGCGTTTACGTTTTTTCTTATAATGCAAATTGTTATTACGGAGGCTTATTCTGAAACGGTATCCGATGCTGATAAACAGGGGAGAAACCGGAAAGTTATCAATCGGGGTGAAAGAGCCCCCGCATTATCACCTGAGCGAACTAAACAGCGTCAGCAACGAACTTCACGCCAGCAAGCTACCGCACACAGGAGAGAGATTGTTACACGAAATGCGCCCGCACGCGGAGTAAACGATTCAAACAGTCTCCTGATAATGATGTTTAACGATCCGGAAATTTCAGATGAACTGGGTATCAGTGAAGACGATCGTCAAAAGATTCAGGAAAGTTTTGCCGATCTGGACGAAAATATTTCCATTGAGCTGGAGAAGCTGAGGAGAGCTGCCGCCGCCCAGGCGGAACTTGTCTCAGCGCGTGCCCCGGAAGAGGATATAATGCGTGCCGTAGAAAAAGTCGGTCTACACCGGACAGAAATAGCCAAGTTGCAAACACGTAAAGTAATTGAGTTGCGTAAACACTTATCTGATGAAAAAATTAAGGAAGTGGATCGCGTCCGAAGACAGAGGTTCAGAATGAACCGAGTTGAAAGCAGGGGAGAAGGAGTTCGCAGACCAACGAGGGAACAGCGAACTCAGAGACCGGACAAAGACAGGTCAAGAAAATAAAGATTTATATTCTTAGACCTGTATATCAGGACTTTTATAGATAAACCTTGAAAGTTTTAATCTCAAAAGGTTTAAGTGCAAGGTCAGCACACCCGGTTGTCTGTCCCTTTTCGTCATCTATCCATTCCACCAGGTTGGTGGGAACAATTCTGCTGTTGCGATTCGTTGAGATCAACTTGCCTTTGGATGGCAGTCCGCGTGTTTCCACGACTCGTGCTACGATGCAGTTTTCCTTATCTGCTTTTTTAACGACAGCTAAATCTATGCCTTCAGCACTCTTAACTGAAACAGGAAGTGTTTTGCCTGCAGATTCAAATCCGTAAAAGATTTCGACGCCCTGATTAAGTACAGCAGCATGTGCCCGAACGTTTGAGCAGATTAAGCTGCCTGTGTGAGGCAGTATCGCATATGTAAATTTCTGCAAACCCTTATCGGCAACAGGATCAGGATCAGTGGGAGAGCGAAGGAGTGACAGCTCAAGTGCCTGCCCTTTGGCGCGGTACCCGTACTTTGAATCGTTAAGCAGTGTGACTCCATATTCCATGTGTGACAGATCTACGAAACGGTGTGCGGCACATTCAAACTGGGCGTAATCCCAGGTTGTGTTATCCGTTGTGCTTCTCTTTACGAAACCATACTGAATTTCAGATGTTGCAGTATCAGATTTGATCGTTGTCGGGAATGCGACGCGCAGCAGTCTATGCGTTTCATACCAGTCGACTTCTGTTACAAAATCGAGCCTCTTGCTATCTGCCTCCAGCCATATAAACTGACGTATTGCAGATTTTTCACCGATGGTGTACCTTACTGAAAAGCCAGATCTCATGCTGCCGCTGATGCTCTCAATTGCAGTTACTTTTGCTGTGTCAGCCAGTTGGCGCCTGTAATGCTCCTCGATGTCCCAGGCATCCCGACCGACGTAACCGTGATCTACGAAAATTTCGAGTCTATTACCCGGTTCTTCGCCATTTATGAACTCAACGCCGGCTTTCTTATCAAATCCTTTTATCAACTGGAATTGAGCGTTGAATTCGTAACTTACATGTTTATTTTCGAGTACGAATTTGCGTTTTTTGCTTGTGTCTTCCTGCACAACCTTTTCAGCGCCTTTCGCCTTTGTAAAAGTAGCGAAGTTCTGTCCGGAAATCTTTATTTTTGCAAAGGCATTACCTCCTTCAATTTGGGCAGCTGCAATGTTGCCTTCATCGTCGCAAATACCTGTCCATCCCTTGGGCAGCTCTATGATGGTTTCTATATCTTCTGTTGAAGGATTAAACACGGTTAAAGCGTCTTTATTCTTTTTCAGCATTTTCTTGCCGAATTTCTGCACAAACGCCCCTGCGCTATCTACAACATTTTGTAACTGCGGTACAGTTTCGTCATAAACTCTTTTTATGCTTGAGCCGGGAATTATGTCGTGGAACTGATTAATCAATACTTCTTTCCACAGATTATCCAATTCAGCACCAGGGTATTCTGAAAGTTTCCCGCAAGCGCATATCATCTCGGCTGCCCTTAGAGCTTCTTCAGCGCGCCTGTTGAGGCGTTTTACAGCAGCCTGTGTGGTAAGTGTTCCACGATGGGTCTCGAAGTACAGTTCGCCACACCAGGTGGAAAGTTCCTCGGTGTATGTTGCCAATTTTTCCAGTACCGGTTGTATATGCCCGAACTTGAAGCGCGGTATTCCGATCAGATCGTACATCCTTTAACCGCGCTCAATATGTTCCTCTTTGGGACATCCGCCACCATTGCCAATTCCGAAAAGAGACACCGCTTCCCCGACGAGCCCGCGTTCTTTATTGTTGGATTCACTCATGCGCAGGGCGGAGGGATTAAGTTCGCTGTTGTATGTATCTTCCGGTGGGAAATGCGCCAGAACATCGCTGTCGTCGATACCTTTCCATATAAAGGTATTATGCGGAAATTTGTTGTATGTGTTCCATGAAAGCTTCTGAGTCAGGAAGTAGTTTATTCCGCTTCCTTTCAGAATTTGCGGCAGGTTTCCGGAGTATCCGAAAACATCGGGCAGCCACAGGTTTTTCACTGTAACTCCAAATTCATCCCTGAAGAAATTCATTCCGTGTGACAACTGCCGGATCATTGACTCACCGCTTATGAGATTGCAGTCCGCCTCTACCCACATCCCGCCCTGAACTTCCCACCGCCCTGCTTTGACCGCCTCTTTAATCTGATCGTACAGTTTCGGGTAGTGCTCCTTGGTGAAGGCATAGAGCTGCGCCTGAGAAGCGCCGAAGACGTAGTCAGGGTATTTTTCGAGGAGTTTGATTTGACTTGAAAAAGTGCGTCCGCATTTGCGTATAGTTTCCCTGACGGGCCAGAGCCATGCCGTATCAATGTGTGCGTGACCTATGCCTGTGACTTCGATTGAAGCCGGGTCGCTTTTAAGCTCGAACGCTTTTTTCAGAATTTCTCTCGCTGCCTTGGCACCTTTTACATTGTATTCGCTCATAGCCTTATCAAGGCATCGTGCTATCTGATGTTTCCTGACTCCCTCAGACGGTAATATAATCATTAGATTCTCGAGAACTGAAATATCGAGCCAAAGCTGCCACAAATCATAATCAAACTTGCAGATTCGAATGGCAGTCACTATAGCGTTGCTTCGCCCGTGCAGTTCATCTTTATCCTCGAACCAATCCGGCTCCATACTTCTCTCAAGACCAAAAAGTTTTGAGGCTGCTGCATCTACCCAGAGATTTATGACTTCGCCACCGGAACATTCGGGTGTGATGTGCAACAGGTCTTTTGTGTATCCGGGTGAGAAAACAGAGCCGTTTGTCAAACCTTGCAGAGTTTCGCCTCGGGCACTGTAAACCAGAAGTTCGCCCGATAAATCAATTCTTGCCACGACATACTCACCTGCCCATTTTTTGGGAATCCTCCCTTTCAGATGAAACCATCCGCAGTCCCATTTCTTGCCCCAAAGCTCACCTTCTTTTATGGGTTTGTATGAAAGATCCTTTCGCTTTGCAAAAGGTACAGGTTCCGGTGTGACGGCTACCTCTGCAGTCAGGGGAATGAACTCCCCCAAAATATCTGTTTCAATTCTTCTTTTTACATCTGCACATCTCTCTATCGTCAACTCTGTAAAAAAATATGACATGATTTTAACTCCCTGTATTTAACTGCCTGATTACTTCAGCCTTATAGTATAAATCAGCACCCAATTATCTGTGTCTGCCCGGTATATGTCAAGCTATAGAAATTTTAGGGCACAATTCTAATTATGACATTCGACATTCGAGCCGGCGCCCGACCTGCGACTGTGCTGCAGTGATATGGAACGGATGCAAGTTTTATTGATGCTTGTTATTTAACTTCCATGCTGTAAAATAATTGCAGTTTAGAAATTCATCTCCAGGGTAAAAAATGCCGGCAAAAAACTTCAAATATAAAAAATCAGAGTATGTGAGACCTTCAGTTCAACTTTCGCACGTTGATCTTGATCTCAAAATTTATGACGACAGGGTGGTCGGGCGGGAGAGACTGCTTCTGAAACCGATCAAGGATATCTCAACAGTTGAACTTGATGTCCAAGATTTGGAGATAGGCGATATTAATCTTGTTGATCCTGAAGGTATGGAAATTCCCCTGATATGGTTATATATAAAAAAAGAGAACAGTTTGCGTATTGTGCTGCCTCGTGAATTTAAGACAAGTGAAGAGATTGTTCTTGAAATAAATGCTGTTTGCAGACCGACGGACAACATTCTTGAGGGACTTTATTTTGACACAACGCCCCCCGGTGCACCACCGCAGATAATGTCGCAATGTCAGCAATGGGGTTTTCAGCGCATAATGCCGACAGTAGACGATTGCACGGCAAAATGCACATGGAAAACACGTCTGGAAGCCTCGAACCGCTATACACACCTGATTTCGAATGGCGATGTATTGCGCGAGACGAATCCGGACGGCGTACCTGTGCCGTTGCCGGACGATCCTTCGCGGATGGCAATCACTTATTTAAATTCTATACCGATGCCGCCTTATCTGTTTATTGCCGCTGCCGGAACGTGGGATGTTCTTGCTGATTCGGTAACGACAGACTTAGGCAGGGAGATACGCCTCGAATATCTTGTCCCTCCCGGCAAAATCGAGAGCGCGCATATTCCTATGCAGATAACAAAAGACTGCGTCTTGTGGCAGTCACGCCATCTCAGTTACGAATATGAAAGAGAGTGCTACAGAACCATATGCATGGAAAAATCAAATTTCGGAGGTATGGAGAATGCCGGCAATACAACGATTATCACGGAAGCAGCGCTGATAGATGACTGGACTGTTGATGCGAGGCTTGTATATGCACACAGCGTTATAATACATGAGTATGAACATAACCATTGCGGCGGGGACGTTACAATGGAAACACCATTCGATATGTGGCTGAATGAAGCGTACACGGTTACAGTCGAGCGCGATTATGTCAGGGAAAAGTTCGGTTTTGAACTAATACGCCTGAGCGAAATCGATTCAATCAGGGCACCTCTGAACGGACCGCTGGCGATGGAGGAAGGTGGAAAAACAGGACGAATAGTAAGAGAGGGCTTTAATCACCCTGACGATGTTGTTGACGGCGTTACATATGTAAAGGCTCCTGAAGTTCTCGGTATGCTTCGCTCTCTGATAGGCGATGAAAAATATGAAAAAGCTATATCGCTATACTTTACACGGTATAATGGAGGTAATGCTGATACAGAAGATTTCTTGAACTGTTTTCGTGAAACTGCCGATATTGATTTGAACTCCTTCTTGCACGAATGGCTTTTTACGGCAGGCTATCCGGAGCTGCGTGGAACATATTCCTATTCACCGGATAAACGCCGGCTGGTTGTGGCAGTGTCCCAACTCCGCCACGGCAGGGGGAGATACTTTACTATACCGTTTCGCATATCGGGTGTTGATGCAGGGGGCAGGGTAATGGAGTCTGTCAATAAGCTGCTTGTATTGGATTCAGAGTATTCGGAATTTGTTTTTGAAGATGTTCCGTTTGAGCCTGAATTCCTTGACTGGAATAGCGGTGAGGCCTTTTACGGTACGTTTACAGATGAAATTGCCACCAGGGAGACTCTTGTAAAGACTGTTAAGTTTTCGCCATTTATTATCGGTCGTGTAGAGGCTATGCGGACACTTCGCGATATCGCAATGAAAAACATGATGGATGATTTGGCACCTCCTTCAGAGTTTGTAAAGCTCTTCCGGGAAATTCTTGATGATGCTTCGCTGCCTGATGGAATCAAGGCATCTTTGCTGACAATTTCAGATGAAATGCTTGATAGAAGTTTCTTGCCTTTTACGGCTGAGCGGAATGCTGCTGCAAGAAAACTCAGCTCTGTTGTAGCGAAAACATGCAATGAGCAGTTGCTTGATGTTTTTGAAAGGGTTACTGTTGCACCGGAAAATGAAGAACTTGCTTCTGCGATTCCGCGTCGCTCTCTCTGCGATGTGGTATCAAAACTTCTTGCAGCTGCGGCGGGGGAGCGTGAAGTAGAAGCTCTCGTACAATATTTTGAAGAAGGCGCTGCAATCAGCGATAAGCTTTATGCGGCAAGTGCTGTCAATTCAACTGATTCGGTGATTCGACATGAGATCATGAATAAATTGCGAGATATATGCAAAGATCACGTGGCTGCTTACGGCGGTTATTTGCGTGTACTGGCATCGTCTCCGCATAATGATGTTTTTGAAGCTATCACCAGTGAGGAAAAAAGCGCAGATTTCAGGATAGAGCATCCAAGTCACAGTCGTTCACTCTACGGGGGAATGGCAGTAAATAATGCACAGCTCTGGACGACTCGCGGCATTGATTGGGCGGGCGAAACATTGTTGCGTCTGGCAGATATAAATGAGTATACAGCGCTCAATGTAGTTTCAGCATTTACCTTTGTACTGAAAATGAATGAGCCGCTTCGATCTCTGGTAGTTGATATGCTGGCGGAGTTGAAGAGGAGAGTTTCAGCTGTACGTACTCCAAGCTTATACAGCCGCATTTCGCAAATTCTTGGGAATTAGCCGGCTTGCCCCGGCGTAGGATTCGAAGCCGGGAGGTCATCGCCCTGCGGCTGCTGAGCCAGGTAGGGACGGCTCTCCGAGCGGTCCGTTGTTTTGCGGCGCGCCCGGAGGTCATCGCCCTACCTTT
>JAAZFF010000265.1 GCA_012511845.1 Lentisphaerota bacterium | reverse complement strand
TATGGGCCAGGATACGTCTTGGCTCTCAAATCACGTCTGTCATGGCAATAGCAGACAGAATAGTGTATTCCAGAAAGAAAAAGACCCCGGAGCAGACCACCGCGCAAAATCTTCCGCAGATTTGGGTGATATTTGTGACTATTGTACAAAACGGTAAAATAAGCTAATATGTGACGAGTTGACGTGAGTACAGGTTACAGCTAAATCGCATAATCAAGCAAATCAAGGAGATAAAGATGAAACACTTACTAACTACTTTTGTGCTTGTAATTGGTGCAACTGCCGTTATTGCAAGTGAATCAATTCAACTCAGCCTTACGCCCGACATAGCACTGCACAGCAGCGACACCAAAATTACAGGTCTCTCACTTAACATCTGGGGGCAAAATCCGCAGTCAGGCGTTGCGCTCGGAATTGTTAACGGCTCCAAAGGCATGAGTTCAGGCTTGCAGATCGGCTTCATCGGTAACTATGCCGAAAACTACTCGGGAGTAATGTTCGGCGGCTTGTTCAACTACGTCAAAGGAGATTTCAAGGGCTGGGAAGTCGCCCTTATAAACTTTAATGAAGGTGATTTCACCGGATGGCAGTCCGGCGTTGTAAACTTCAACGACGGAATGATGACCGGTCTTCAATCAGGCTTTATAAACTATTCAAAAGTCTTGAATGGATTGCAATTGGGGGTTTTTAACTATGCCGAAAAAACTATCGCAGGCTTGCAGATCGGGGTGCTTAACATAATCTCGCAAAACGAAAAGTGGCTCGAAGAAATGCCCGATGCCCTCGCCCCCGGCATGATTTTCATAAACTGGCGCTTTTAAACAACTAACTGCAGGCGATGTTTGACGCCATAACGCCCATTGATCGCTTCTTGACCCTGAACACGGGACTCCAGACACGGGTTGGGCTTTGGCATATCCGTTTCATCCGTCCCATCTGTCCTGTTCGTCCCATCCGATCATGATAGCGACCACACTATCGTTATCGCAATCGATAATTGCGAATCATACGGGAATAGGGTATTATCAATGCTGAATTTTGTGCAAAATACTTGTGCTGCAGGATAGTATATATTTTAAACGTTTGAGATGCTGGAAGAAATAAGGGAAATCTTTAAGAGAAGAGAATTGTTATGGATTCTCATAAAACGTAATTTGACAATACGTTACAAAAACTCTGCGCTCGGTTTCTTCTGGTCGTTGCTCACGCCTGTGCTAATGATATTGGTATATGTAGTTTTTGCGAGCATCCTGAAGTTTAACAGCGGTCGTAAAGATTACCTTCAATTTCTTGTCGCCGGTATTGTTATATGGCAATTTACTGCAGGATGTCTTAATGATTCCCTGTACTCCATTGCGGGTAATTCCAATCTGGTAAAGAAAGTTTTTTTCCCAAGGGTGATACTGCCCGTTTCCACAGCACTCGCTAACGGGGTAAACTTCCTGCTGACTTTTGTTATATTGCTTTTATTTCTCGCCGTCACAGGGGTAGCAGACTTGTCGCGCGCATATTGGCTGATACCGGCGATTTCGATGCATCTGCTCCTCGGAGTGGGTATAGC
>JAAZFF010000025.1 GCA_012511845.1 Lentisphaerota bacterium | reverse complement strand
AGTCATGCCCAAGGGTGTGTCCGTGATTCCCAGAACCGCAACGACTCCGCTGTATGCAACTGGTATTGAAACCATTTTTATAAACGGATGAATGAAAGATTCGAATTGCGGTGCCATTACCCTAAAAACAAGAATGAGTCCGAGAGAAATCATCATTATCATCACTCTTTCAGACTTTTCCTGTTCTTCAATCATGCCACCGTACTCAATAGATGTGCCGGAAGGAAGCAGGATTTCTTTCTCAACTCTGTCACGCACATCGTTCATCACATCTCCCTGGGGCCGATCAATCGTGTCGAAGAACACTGATACGCGACGTTCCTGATTTTTTCTTGATATAGTAACAGGTCCTGTTGTTTCTATCACTTCAGCAACTGTATCCAGGCGCACTACCTCCCCTGTAGGGATCTTCAGTTCAGAACGACGTATATCTTCAAGTGTTCTCCTGTATTTTTCCTCCAGTCGCAGCAGAATATCATATCCATCCTCTCCTTCTCTATATTGCGTAGTTATCGTACCTTGAAACAAAGTACTTACTGCGGCTGTTATATCATCCATCGTAAGGCCAACGCTGGCAGCCCTGTCGCGATCAACTTTCACTGATAGCTCGGGATTTCCCATATCCTGGAATATGCGCGCATTTCGGGTACCTTGAGTCTCATTTATTATATGAAACAACCTCTGCGCCACTTCATATCCTGCGTCCAGATCATATCCAAATATGTCTATGCGCAAATTGGAGTCACCTCCCATCAGTATCCGACTCATAAAATCGTTTGATCGCGCACTTATTTTAACAATCTCTGCCCAGTTTTTTACCTCTGACGTTATCTCATCAGCATACTGGTCTGTAGATTTCGGACGCAAATCAGAATTAACAAGCCTTATTCTGATATTACCAATATGTGAAGCTCTTGCACCACCAAATCCCCCTCCTCCTCCTCCAGCACTCAGAGAAGAAATCCTTATGTTTTCCTCTCCGATTATATGTTTGACAACTTTAAGAATCTCTCTTCCTATTTCAGCTGTAATCTCATAACGGGTACTTAGCGGAAGTTCGTAATTTATATTAAGATCACCGGTATCTTCCTTACCAAGGAACTCACTGCCGAGCAGGGTAAAACCAAAAACTGTAATCCCAATAACAATTGCCGCTCCTGCAACTACAAACCAGCGAAACCTCATCGCCCATGCAAGCAGGTGTCCATAGCTTTTTTCAACTGATATAAAAATATTCTCGCTCCATGCCATAAAACCTTTTTCCGGTTCTTTGCCATTATCAATATCTATCTCTGGAATTAGTTTGGAGGCAAGCATTGGCGTAAGATAGAGAGCACATGCAACTGAGGCCAGGAGCGTTGCCACAACAAGCCCCCCCAGCTGTTTCATCATAATACCCGCAACACCTTCAACAAAAATCAGCGGAAGAAACACCACGATTGTCGTTAAGGTAGAGGCCATTACGGCAAGTCCGACTTCATCAGCTCCAAACATCGATGCCTCGCGCCGACTTGTACCCCGCGACATATGGGAAATTATATTCTCCAGTACAACTACAGCATTGTCTACAACCATCCCTATAGCAATGGACAGTGCTGAGAGACTCATTATATTTATCGTCCAGCCCATTGCAAACATGAAGATAAACGCAATTTTAAGGGAAAAGGGTATTGTTAGAACTATTACGAGTGAAGTACGTATGCTGCGGAGGAAAAACAAAGTAGTAAGAATTACGAAAAGTCCACCGAAAAGGACCGTCTTCCCAACAGCAGATATAGATCTTTGTATTATTTCACTGCTATCATTAATTAATGAAATACTGTAATCAGCAGGAAGGGTGAGCTTGATCTCCTCCATTTTTTCATGGACCCGCTCGCACACGGTTACGGTGTTTTCTCCTGAGCGTTTCTGAACCATAACGACCATGGCTCTCTTGCCATTAGTTTCTGCTATATTATTTTCTTCTACAAAATCATCTTCGACGATTGCCACCTCAGAGAGCTTGACGAGTGCGGAGCCATCACGTTTTACTATAACATCCGCAATTTGCGCAGGATCACTGAATTCACCCGGAACGCGTATTGTATAGTCAAGTTTGCCAATTTTGATTGTACCAGCAGGCTCTGTACGGTTTTCGCTGGCTATAGCCCTTTTTATATCGGCAAGAGAAAGACCGTATGCTGCAAGTTTCTCAGGATCAATAAGAACATTGACTTGACGTTTAAACCCTCCAAAAGCATCTGCTGAACCCACGCCCGGCACACGTTTGAGTGCATCAACAATTTCATCGTTAACAAGCTTTTCCATTTGCCGGACATTTTCAACGGCAGTTACGCTGAAAAACATGATCGGCATGTTGGCACTGTTGAACTTGAACATAACGGGCGTATCTGCATCATCCGGAAGCCTGCGTTTAGCTCTCTCAAGCAAATCACGCATGTCATTTGATGCCTCTCCCAGTTCTGTCCCCCATTTGAATTTGCAAGTTACGCGTGAAACCCCCTCACTTGTGGAGCTGAGAATCTCATCCAAATCTGTTACGCTGCCCAGAGCACTCTCGATTACACGTGTAACCTTTGACTCCATATCTTCTGTACTCGCACCGGACCAGGTTGTAAAAACAGATATGGATGGAGCTTCAATTTCAGGCATCATATCTACAGCCAAATGCCTAAAAGCTACAACGCCAATAATGAATATGCTCAAAAAAACCATCATCGTGGTAACTGGTCTTTTAACGCCTAATTCTGAAAGTTTCATGTACTGATATTTTTAAAGGGTGAACGCAAATGGCACGATTATTCTTCGATATCTATAGATACCGAAACACCATCGGTCAAACGGTGATGACCTGCTGAAACAATTACATCGTTTTCATCAATACCCTCAAGTACCTCTATTACATCATCGTAACGTATGCCAAGTTTGACTTCTGTTGTAACGGCATGATTATCTTTGATCTTATAAACAATAGCCCCGTTGCGAAGTGCAACAAAGCTTGTATACGGTATAACAAGGGCATCATCGTGGCGATTAAGCGATATTTCACCTTTTACATACATTCCAGGCAAATACCTGCCCTCTTTATTATCTAGCTGTAATTCTATGCGGACTGTGCGTGTTACTCCACTTGCGACCGGATGAACACTGAAAAGTTTTAAGTCTATTTTCTCATCAGGGTACGCATCGACAGTAATCCTGACATCCGTTATTCCAGGAAAAAGCTTCGAATAAATAGTTGTGGGAACATCAAAGAAGATACGCAAGTGATCAACGCTTGTTATCGTATAGACCGGCGTAGTCTGTGAAAGCATGGCACCTACATAGTTATGTTTTTTTGAAATAACTCCATCGAAAGGCGCTCTTATATCAGTTTCATCAAGATCTATTTCTGCAAGTTGAAGCTTCGCCTCCGCTTCACTATGTGCAGCCTTGGCGCGCTCAAGATTGGCAAAAGCCCTGTCAGCCTCCTGCTCAGTTGCCGTATTGACTTTAAGCAATGCCTCTGTTCGCTTAAACTCCTTCTCGGCATCATCAAGACTCGCCTTTGCATGGGCAAGTCCTGCTTTTGCAGCGTTAAAGCGTGCAGCATACTCAGCCGGCTCTATCTTGCCTATAATCTCACCTTTAGATACTTTTGTTCCTTCAGTGATATCACTACCATCAGGTTTCAGGGTTGAAACAAGGCGTCCGCCGACCTTGGCAAGGACTTGCACAACAGCAGGTGCTTCAAGTGAACCTGTTTGTGAAACTGTTTCGACTATCGAAGCGCGCTGTTGTCTGGTAGTTCTGACAATATACGTTCTTTCCTGCTGTTGGGACTCGCCCCAGGCAACTGTCCATATACCGCATGATGCCAAAATTATTGTAAATATCCGTTTCATTTCGTTTTTTCCGCTAAAAAAGTTCAAATTGTCTGTTGTAAAATTTTTGTTCAGATTTAATTTTGTTCTGCAGCTTTCGTTTCTTCCGCATCCGGTGTAGCTACCAGCTCATCCATACTGTCATCGGGATAAAGTGTACCTGTGGCATACCTCACCCCCAGGCGGGCTATACCGTGAGAGTAAACAGCATTGTAGTACGTTCCCATAGCTTGTGTGAGAGCTGCCCGGGCATCAAGCACTTCCACCTGCGTGTTCCTGCCGAAACTGGACCCTGTTTCCAAAATGCGCAACGCTTCTCGGGAAAGATCCAGATTTTTCATCTGGGAAACATAAAGTTCATCAGCATACTTAAGCTTAAGCAGAGCCTCCACAACCTCCACATGCGAAAGATCCTCAAGATCTCTTAAAGCTTCCGCAGCCTGGTCCCGTTTCGATACCGCAGAAATTAATTTGCCGCGACGTTCAAACCCGTCGAAAATAGGCAATCTTACACGAGCCCCTACCGTCCAGGTGTCATTCCATTCATCGGCTCGTGCATTTGAATAATCAGCACTTGCAAAAACATCCGCTCTGGGTCCGTACAATGATTTGACAATTTTCATATTCTCTTCTGCCATAAAAAGAGCAGCCTGTGCTCGTGCTATATCAGGTCGTTCCTGAAAAGCTTTTAAGGAAGTCGTCTCAAGTACAAAATGCTCTGGAGAATATTTGAGTTCCCCGGAAAATTCAACCTTGCTTTCCTGCGAAACACCCATTTCCCGAAAAAGTAAAACCATTGCACTTTGAAGGGCATTATTTGCATTAATAAGAGCAGCTTTCGTATTTGCAACTTCAACCCCGGCACGCAGAACTTCATAATCCGACACAGTACCCTGTTGACGACGATTACGTGTTGTTTCAAGAAGGCGTTCTGCTACAGCATTGGCATCCTCATAAACGTCTACAAGATGCACATTGAGGAGAACAGTCATGTATTTTTGAACAACGCTGTAAATGATTGATTGCACCTTCTCCCTGATCGTAAAATCTGTGCTCGCCGCATACAGCTTGGCAAAACGAACCCCTGCACTGACTGCACCGCTCCTCCACAAAGGCTGAACAACTTCTACACCGAGCGAATACGTATCGTCGCTATCACCATCAATCCAAGTATTATGAGCATCCAGACTCAAATTTGCGTTTGGAAGGGCTCCTGCGTATGCCTCCATTATGGCACCATCGGCATCCATGCGCGTAAGATATGCCGTTTTTAACGTCCTGTTGTTCGCCATAGCTAAAGTAACTGCATCAGAGAGAGTTAGTTTCCCAAGTATAACCGGCAGCTCCTCTGTACCGCGACGCGTTCTATCACGTCGCTCATCAGCTTCTCCAGCTTGTGCTTCCTTGCGCTCTTTTGCTCTTTCAAGTAACTCATTTCTTATATCTGCAACAGTATCGCCGGTGTCAAAACTCTGGCAACCGACAAATGCTGCCGTCAAGGGTAAAATACAGACAAGAAAAGCGAATAAAATGTTATTTTTCATCAAACTCCTTCGGAGGATGCCCCGTTATTGCAAAGTGCATTACTTTATAAAGTTCCTTATGGCGTAATTCTAATGAATTTGTGTCCGCAATCTGTTTCCAATACGTACTGAAAGAATTACATATTCCATAAAACATAACAACCAGCAGCACCGGGTCTATATTATGGAATATCCCCTGGCGAACGCCTTCCTTAAAAACTGATAGAGTTTTTTCATCCAGCTCTCTAAGCAGGGATACGATTTCTTTATCTGCTACAGGATCTCCGTCTAATTTACCAAGAGAGGAACGTAGAATCTGTCCGGCACGAATCAAAGCAAAATGCTCGCTATAATGGCGGACCCATGTATAAGACAACTGTTCCAGAGCTTTCAGAGGATCCGATATAAATGGCATTACATTGCGTTCTACACCTGAAATCCTCGCATTGAGCAACCTGCGAAATACGTTTCTGATAACTTCATCTTTATTTGAGAAAAAATTATATATTGAGCCAACGGAAAATTCAGCTCTCTTTGCTATATCCTCTATCGTGGCGTTCGAAATCCCTTTTTTAGCGAACTCTTCTTCTGCAGCATCAAGAATATCATTTCTATGTTGCTCTCTCTCACGTTCCCTACGTGAAGTTGTTGAAATTCTTTCCTGCATATCAGCTGTATTACCTTCGTATTTCAAATGCTCTCCAACTTAATTTCCGTACAAGCGAATGACCGCTCATTTAACTGAATCCATATTCATTTGTCAACAGAAATTGAGAAAACACAAAAGAAAATCATGCGCACAAAACATTCAACTTCTTCCGGTCGAGTTCCATTCTCATCCTCGTGTACGGGAAACGTATACCGCTCCGCTGTGAACATGTACGAGGGGCTCGGTGCACCGAAACCGCCGGAAATATTTAACCACGAACCACACGAAACTTCACGAAAAGCTGGAATGGGCAAAGGTAGGGCACTGGGACCGCGAGGCTCTGTACTCGCATCGTGGCAGTGCCGCCTCCGCGTCTCCAAAGATCTGTCCACTGCCCACTGCCCGCTGATCACTGCACGGCAAGCCGTGCAAATGTAGGGCTGGTTTCTCCCGGCGCAAATTGTAATGTCAAATGGGACAGCAAACGCAATTTGCCGAAAGTAGGAAGCGATACCGGGGAGACAGGGGATCCTGATATTACGGTTTCGTTTTATTGTATAAAAATCCAGATAATGCTAGAATTCTCGGACAGTCTTAAAATTACAACATAAAATCTCAAAACAAATGAAAAGAATTTTAACATCCACTATATTAGTCCTGTTTACTTTTACCTGCATTGCAGATACTGTGGAAAGTAAAACCCTTAAAGTCTTGTCCATAGGCAACAGCTTTTCCGTAAATGCACACAGTTATCTGAGCCGGATAACAACTTCGGCAGAAGACAAAATAATCCTGGGTAATGCGGCTATAGGCGGGTGTACGATTGAGCGCCACTGGAAAAACGCCTCTACAAACGGCGTCAGCTATAAATACAAGGACAAATCGCTCACTCTCGAAGAGTACCTTAAAGCTGAAAAATGGGATATTGTTACGATTCAGCAAGCCAGCGGATTAAGCAGATTCCCGGAATCATATGAACCGCATGGACAAAAACTTATCGCTTTTATTAAAGAACATGCTCCGCAGGCAGAAATCCTTGTTCATGAAACATGGGCTTACCGCTGGGACGAGAAAAGACTTGTCGGATGGCAAATCACAACTGATGAAATGTATGAACAGGTTGCAAAAACGTACAAAGAATTCGCAGAACGTCATGGTCTCAGAATTATTCCTGCCGGGGACGCATTCCAGCTGGCGCGAAAAGAGTATGGTTGGGACGATTACACGCCGGCTGACAAAAAAACCGGCGAACCTGCTAAGGGGAAAACCCTGCCGAGCGCTGATGGATACCTCGCCGGCAACTTCGGACTTTTCCTACTAGGCTGCGTGTGGTATGAGACTTTATTCGGAAAAGATGTCCGCAAGGCGGAATTTTGCCCCTCGGCGATTACAGCAGAAGAGGCAGAGCTGTTCCGGGAAATAGCGCACAAAGCTGTTTCCGGGGAATAGGCTTTTCCATAATGAATATTTTATGTTGTATTTTACTCGTGACGCAGTGCTTCTATCGGATCGAGCCGTGAAGCGCGTACTGCCGGGTATATCCCAAATATTATACCTACTGACACACTGATACCCAGGGCAACGACTATACTTGGCAGAGTTACAATGGTTGGCATATGTGCGAAAATCGTCACAAGCCAGGGAATGAAAACGCCGACACCTATTCCAATCAGCCCGCCTCCAAGTGAAAGCACCATAGTCTCTATTAAAAACTGGGAAACAATCTGGTTGCGCCGTGCACCTATTGCCCGGCGTATACCGATTTCCCTGGTACGCTCTGTTACAGTTGCAAGCATAATATTCATTATCCCTATCCCACCTACCAGAAGGCTGATACCTGCTATCGAACCGAGAACAATGGAAAAGGTGCGCTTTGTTGCTTCCGCCTGCCTCAACAGAGCAAGCGGAACGCTTATGGCATAATCCTTTTTCTTGTGAAAAAGTGCTAACAGACGCTCTATTGCCTCAGCAGTCTTTTCTACATTACGCTCCTCGTCCACATAAACGATCAACTGATGAAGCTCTACCGATTCTCGAATATTTGTCCCCTGCTTACGCTGGTGGAATACGTCTCCATAGTGTTCCTTTGCCGTGCTCAGCGGTATATATACGTCAATCATCTGGTCGGGGGTTTGCATGGAACCATCGGCTGAAGACTCACTCTTGACAATACCTATTACCTCGTACGTGTTGCCTCCTATCCGTATACCGGTACCTATTGCTGTAGATGTTGCTAAAAGGCGCCTGGCACCATATTCCGTCAAGACAGCAGCAGAAGCAAAGTTTTTCACATCACGTTTTGTCATAACACGCCCTGCAATAACCTCACGCTCAACCAATTCAAACCATTTTTCTGTCGTCCCTACAACACGTAAATCAATTGCACGTTTACCGTAGCGTGCAGCATGCTGCATAGACTTGACGGGAACAGTTGCTTTAACAGTTGGTATTGTATTGTTTATGCGTTCAGCGTCATCATACAGCAACCCGTATATGCTCATCCTGACGTCGTCCTGCGATGAACCGGACTCATCTGCAGCCTTTTGGGCACTGATAATTATATTGCGGCTGCCAAGTTTTCTGATTTGTTCCATGGCTTCAGCACTGGCGCCTTCTCCTATAGCGAGCATGGCTATAACACTGCCAACTCCAAATACGAGCCCGAGCATTGTAAGCAACGACCGCAACTTGTGCAGCAGCAGATTTTTAAGCCCGAGTTTAAAATCGCGGCGGATTCTGGAATGATTTATTTTCAATGCTCTACTCCATGCTGTCGATACGACCGTCTTTCATTAGCAGTCTATGCTGTGCGTATTCAGCAATAGATGTTTCATGCGTTACCATAATTACGGTTTTTCCCATCTTGTTCATATTCACCAGCATTTCCATAATCTCAACACTTGTCGTGCTGTCAAGATTTCCAGTAGGTTCATCAGCCAGCAATATTACAGGATCCGTAGCGAGGGCTCGTGCAATAGCTACCCTTTGCTGCTGCCCGCCGGATAGTTCCGTTGGTCTGTGCTTAAGCCTGTTTTCAAGCCCCACCACACTGGCAAAGCGGGCAGCCACCTCTTCGCTGTGCCCTTCATCTACCCCCTGATAGTAAAGCGGCAGTGCAATATTTTCTGCCACCGTAAGTTGTGGGATCAGGTTGAAACTCTGAAAAATAAAACCGATATATTTAAGTCGAATATCACTTAATGAGTCGTCATCAAGAGAGCTCACATCATGTCCATCAAGGAAATAAGAGCCTGATGTCGGTCTGTCCAAACAGCCCAGTATATTAAGCATAGTGCTTTTACCTGAGCCGCTCGCTCCCATGATTGCCCAAAAACTTCCTTTTTTAAACTGAGCCGTTACTCCGTCCAGGGCGCGAACTTTTTCGTTGCCCATTTCGTATATTTTATGTAAGTCTTCAAATACTACAGGGTATTCCGCTCCGCTGATTTCCTCTTTCACATAAATCTCCTTTTTACCATACGACCAATCCACTGCTAGTTCGGTGATTCGACACGCGGCTTTCGTCTCGTTTCCCCTGCTTCATGCGAAGATTCACCGGGATTCCGGGGTTTCATGATTCCTTTATCCAATCTCTCCGGCGTCTCATTTTCAGCAGGAACATCCTCCTTATCCTGTTCAACTATTTCTACGGACTCTTTTTTTAAAGGAATTTCCACATCTTCTAAAAATTGTTGTGTATCGTCAGAGACAGAGGAGAAAAGCGGAGGAGTGAGCATAACCTCTTCACCTTCGCTAAGACCTCCAAGAATGTGAACAAACTGATTATTATCAAGTCCTATTTCAACTTCACGCATTTCTGAACCGTTAGAGGTTTTTACCCAGACCACAGGTTTCTTGTCGACTTGTACCACACATTGCACAGGTACGTACAGAGCATCAGAATGCTGCTCAACAATAATTTCCGCCTGGCAGTTCATACCGGATTTGAGTACATCGCCCCCGTTTTCTATATTTATCCTGGTCTTATAAACTTTCAGATCCGGATTAGACCACATGCGCTGAGCATCCGGTAAGGGCGAAATCTGCGATATAACTCCACTGAAAACTTTGCCCACAAGAGCATCCACACGAATGCGTGCAGGAAGCCCTTTGTAAATTTTCCTCAAGTTGGTTTCATGAACATCTATTTCAGCAACGAAAGAGTCCCCGATCGGCAGGTAAATCAACTCCTGGCGCTCATAAACCTGCTGCCCCTCAGCAAGCGGCTCCTGGTTCCAACGCCTGTTTTGTGTACTCGTTGCATAAATGACGAGACCGGAATTGGGTGCTATGATTTTAGCCTTCTCTATCTGTTCGTCGTATTTATCCAGGCGCTCTTTCTGTCTGTTGTATTCAAGCTCTCTGGCTCTGAGTTTTGCCTGAGCACTTACTATATCGGAATTTGCTTTCCGTTTCGTTCTCTCCAATGCCATTTCGGCCTGGCGTACATCGCTCTCAAGCTGCGCTATATCACGCTTATATGTATAGCGTTCCAGCAGATCCAAATTGCTCTCAGCTGTTTTAAGACTCAGCTCACTGCGTTTCCAAGAGAGCTCATCGCTGCGTAATTCCGTCTCTGAGAGATAGTTTTCCTCAAAAAGCCTCTTGGACCAGTCGTACTTGTCCCGAGCCCTTTCAAGCTCTTCTTGAGCCAGTGTTACACTTCCCTGTGTATCGTTAAGTTTATTAGGGTATTCTCCTTCGCGGTATTTTTCCAAATCTTCCTTTGCAAAACGGTATTTAAGCTCCGCAAGCTCTACATCGGATTGCGACTGATTTGTCACAATTTCCAGCTCTTCCTTGGCAGAAATAAAACCGGATTCATTGTTTTGCACTGTAATATCTTGTGTAACCCGTTTTTCAACCAGATCGGATGTATCGAGCTCAACCAGCAAATCACCTTTATTAACTCTGGTACCTTCCGGAACGAGATACAGTATGGCAGGTCTTCCCTCTACTTCACTCTTTATTATAATCTGATCGCGAGCTCTTACAGAGCCCGCCTCTGTTATATTTATCACGAGCGGACCCCTCTGCACTTTTGTGTAAATTACATCAGAATCATCTTCCTTTGTATTGTTCACAAAGAGATATGCCAATAAACCGGCAACCAGCAGAAGTACTGTAACAAGGACTTTTTTCTTTTCAGATTTCTTCTTTTCCACACTTCTTTTACCTGCGTCAATGTTTTGCCCCGCCTCTTTACCCAATTTTGAATCAGCCATTTTATATACTCCGGATTTTCCTGTAAATTTTCTTTATAACAGTTTT
>JAAZFF010000264.1 GCA_012511845.1 Lentisphaerota bacterium | reverse complement strand
GTAAATACCCATCCTGCTTCAGCCCTGCCGATTATGCCTGATTTGAACTTCATGACTATCAGTCCGTAATCATCCACCTTCGGATAAACATTTGACAAGTTAAGGATTTCTGCCCAGACTTTTTCAACAGGTCCTGCCAGGTGGCGCAAAAACTGCACGGCATGTGTACCCATATCCAGAAGTGCACCACCGCCTGAAAGTTCCGGCTCTGTGAACCAGGCAAGTTCCGGATTGTCGAACCATCTGCCGTATGCGGCATGGTGGGCGTTTCGGAAGTTCACATGTGTCACATCGCCCAGTTCTTTATTAACGATATGTTCTTTTGCAGCACGATTGGCACCATTAAACGGCAGGTGATAGCCGCAAATTAACTTTACATTATATTTACGAGCCAAGGCAACAATTTCGTCAGCCTCTGAGGCTTTTGTAGCAAGTGGCTTTTCACACATAACCGGCTTCCCCATCGGCAGGATTTTCTGCAAGAGCGGCAGATGGCGTGTATTTTCAGCACATACAATGAAAGCATCTACTTCCGGATCTGAAACTGCTTTTGCCAAGTCCGGTTCAAATCTGCTATTGTAGTCAGAGGCGTACTTTGTACCACGCTCAACATTCTCATCCCAGATAAGGCAAGGAGCCTTGCCTGAGGTGGATTTGGATATTTTATCGCAGAATTGGCGACTGTGAATATGGGCTACGGATATTACGGCAATTTTTGGCATTTAAAACCTCATTTTACTGAAAAGTTACATGTTGAATTTGGAATATGAAAACACTTAATAATAGTAGCTTTATTACGTTCAGAAAGTCAATAAAAATCCGGGTTTTAAGAAAAACTTGTTTTCTGCCTTCTCATTGCTTAGAATATGCGAATCTGCCTTCTTCGGTATTGAAAAGAATTTAACGGGCGAAACTGTCAGCTTGAGGTGATCCCAAGTACACAAATAAATTAAGAATGAAAATAGAAACTATATGTATTGTCAGATTGCTCCTTGCGGGTTTGTTGGGAGGGTTGATCGGTGCTGAAAGAGAGCTTCGCTCCAAAGACGCTGGGTTGCGTACGCATTTCCTCGTGGCAATAGGGGCAACATTATTTATGCTCGTTTCCCAGTTCGGCTTAATTGAAGCTCTTAACGGGCTTACAGAAATGCATCCGGGTATTAATTTGAGAGTCGATATTTCACGTGTATCCACTCAAATTGTTTCGGGTATAGGCTTTATAGGTGCAGGGACCATTGTTCTTCATAAACGGTTTGTAATGGGGCTTACTACAGCAGCAGGAATTTGGACAACTGCCGCTATAGGTATGGCGGTAGGGGGCGGATTATATCTGGCTGCTGTAGCAACAACGCTGTTTGTGCTTGTAGGACTTGAAATACTTATCATTTTGTCAAGAGTTATAGGGTACCAGAAAAAGGAAATGCACGCTGTGTTTACAGCAGCAGATGAAGCTGTTCGCGACATAGCTCTCGATGGACTTCGTGCCCAGGGTAAAACAATTACTTCATACTCCACGGAATCTTATCAGAATTTGAAGCTTGTTGAAATTGATTTCGATGTGCCGGAGCACGAGGCCAAAGCAGACAAAATACTTTGTTTTTTAAATTCTATTGAGGGAATTAAGGCCAGGTCTGTAAAATAGAGTCCGGCAAGCCGGGCAAGTGGGCAGTGGATAGTGGGTAGTGGACAGTTTTCTCTGCTTGAAAAATTTGCAGCAGTAAAGTGGCAGCCGAGCCTTTCGTGAAGTTTCGTGTGGTTCGTGGTTAAATATTTCCTGCGGTTTGCGGAGTAGGCTCGGAGCATAGAGCCTTAGCCCTGCCCAAGCCCTTCGGGCAGTGATCAGTGGACAGTAGGCAGTGGGCAGTTTCCAAGCCGGATTACTCATCAACCACTCAGC
>JAAZFF010000263.1 GCA_012511845.1 Lentisphaerota bacterium | reverse complement strand
GTTGTATTCAGGGCAACGAAGGCGTATCTTCCGACTACCTGATCATCCTCCGGTCTGACAAAGGATCTGTCTCCTCCCGCCTGACCTTCTGCGGCACTTGCAACAACGCCTCCTTTAATAGGTGCCCATCCTATTACAGCATTATTTACAAGTGCGATCTGTGAGGGAGAGAGGTGTTTGCGAATTTCCTCAGTAAGTACATGAGCGTTACCGGATCTTTTGTTCCAGAAAGTCTGATTGTTTGCAGAACTTTGACCTTCATCGAGCAGTATTCTGGACTGATAATATGGTGCTGTTTCAGATGACGCCAAAAAACCTTCCGGCCAGGCAGGAATCGGCCAGTCATTCGTTGGATTCTCAAAGCTTCTATCTATTGACGCCATAACTGACGCAAGAGCCGTCTGCATAGATTGCTTGGCTACAATTGAGTGTCTCAGATTCGTTGTACCGGCTCGCTCTGTACGCATAAAAACAGAGAAAAACACTGACATCATCATAAGAACTGCCAGGATACCCAAAACTACAAGCAGGGCAGAGCCTGATCTCCTCTCAGTTCCCGCATTTCTGCTGAACATTATGATACGTGTTCGCAACAGATTTTCAATTTTATTCTTCATAGTAATACCTGTCGGAATTCATAAACCTGACCACACCCTGGTACTTTTCAGTCTCTTCGATATCGGTCACTTCATCAAGCGAAACTATATAAGGGTTTCCCCAGGGATCCAGAAAATATCTTCCTCCGCCCGGTCCCGGTTGAAATGAATCGGGTGAAATATTAAGGTAAATGTTGCCACCTGACGCATCACCGAGCAAGCCTGACTCTTTCAACTTAACTTCTGTCAGTTCAATGCCACCGGGTCCGGAACCGGCAAAACCGGGAGGCCATTTGGCATTGGCAATCCAATATGATTTAAATGCCATAGCTATTTGCTGCACTTCTGTTTTTGCTGCTGCATCATACGAGCGTTGTCTTGCATTATGCGCCGCAACGCCGATCATGCCCGCTAAAATGCCAATTATTGCCAGCACTGCCAGCAACTCCATCAATGTAAAGCCTTTTCGGGAATTTCGCATTTTCACCTTTATAGAACTATCAGTATTAAATCAGTTAGAAATTATGTCGTCATCCTTCGCTTTTGAGTCGGTACCGTCTCTTATACCGTTGCGTCCAAGAGAGCGCACCTCCAATCCGCTGAATGACCCGGTGCGCGTCAGCTCCAATTTAATTGCCACGCATGGTATGGTCCAGAATTTTTCATCCGAAAACACGATAGCTTCATCACTTGAATCAGCAACTCTCTCAAAGTCACGTGTGTTGTCATTCATGTATCCGGGAGGTTCAATTACTTCAAATTTGAATTTTGCGGAATAAAGCGAGTCTCTGTCTTCCGAGTAAACTGTGGTTGGGGGCGGAGAAGATTCTGTCTCCCATTTTTCAAGCTTGTCGTTATAGGACAACGGAATTGCCGTACGTTCCATTGTCCCCGAACGCCAGGTATAGGAAATAAGATAAGGTTCCCGTTTGTTTTCACTTCTTTTACCGGACTCTTTTAAACAGATGAAGCTAAGCTTATGTTTGGTAACTTCCACAGGAGGAGCATTATCACCAAGATCCCATACGCCTTTAAATTGGCGTCCGTCAACAGCGGTCGCAAGCTCCCGCTGTATCG
>JAAZFF010000262.1 GCA_012511845.1 Lentisphaerota bacterium | reverse complement strand
TAGCCGAAAGGCTGAGTCGGCATGCCAACGACTGTTGATTTCTCTGCACTGATGAAGACGACGGCGGGGGTTGCCAGTTCGGCGAGTTCGGAAAAAGCCGCTCCTGTCTTTTCTAGAATACTCACCGGACTTGCCGGCTCAGCACCGGAATATACGGCTGTGCTGAAAATAACGGCAAGAACTGAAATACACGTCATTAGTCTTTTCTTTTTCTGATGCTTTTTAATCATTTTCTTTCTCCTTTTATGGTTCTTTGCTTAATTCTTTTCGTCTGCTTTGGGGATTTCGATGTACAGAATTCCTTTTTTGTTTTCTGTTGTCATTTTGTCGACCTGGACCGGGCTGGGAAGTGTTACTGTGCGCCGGAATTGACCGCTACGACGCTCCTGGCGAAGTATTTCCCCTTTTTCCTCATCCCGGATTTCCGATTCGACGGTACCGGAAATAGTGAGGGTTTGCTCTTCGAGTTTGACGTCAAGACGCGATTCTTCTGCTCCTGGCAGGTCAACCGTAACGAGGTAGCGATCGCCTTTATCTTCAATGTTGACTGACGGCGAGAATGTATGGGTGCCGAACAAGCCTCTAAAGTCATCGCTGCCTTTGAACCGATTGTAGGCATTGCCAAACATCTGGTTAATACGGTCATGCATGGTATGCATTTCCTTAAAAGGGTTCCAATCATCAAGATCCCAGTCGAACACGTCACGATCGAATAGGGTTCTGGATGGTGTCATCGTTGTTCCGATGTCCTTGTTGTCATCAGGTGCTACGGCAGGCGGTGTCGATTGGCTACTGCTCGGCGCATTTTGAAGTTCTTTCCGCAGCCCCAGCAGTGCGACGCTCTGTGCCGCGACGGCTACAAGTAACACGCCGACGAGTACTGTGAGTAAGGTAAGATTTTTGCTGTTGTCTTTGCTTTTGTCTGTCATGTCTTATTTCCTCCTCTTTATGCTGTTCTCGACAAATTCCAGGGGCGGAAACGTGCCCCCGGTGCTGCTATTGCCAAAACTTAGTCACTCTCGATGGTGAGGGTTTTCCGTTTGGCCTGTTCCTCCTCATGTTTTGGAATTGTGACGGTCAGAACGCCTTTTTTGAACTTGGCTTTGGCCTTCGATCCGTCGACACTTGCAGGCAACGGGATGGCACGATGGAACGATCCGTAGGACTGCTCCCGGCTGTACCAGTTCTTGCCCTTGTCCTCTTTCTCCTCCTGCTTTTCGCCGCGGATTGTGATGGCAGCATCGTCCATCTCCACGGAGATATCCTTTTCATCCATGCCGGGCAGCTCAGCCGAGACGATGACATCCTTGTCCGTCTCGGATACGTCCACCCGCGGACTAAAGGTTGCGGAAGGGAGATCCCTTTCACCCCAGCGCGAGGCAAGTGGGAAGTCCATGAGGAAGTCGTCGAACAAACGATTCATCTCTCTTTGGAAATCCCAGAAGGGATCGTATTCTCCGCGTCTGACGGGCATGTTGTCCCGCCCGCGCCTAAACCTTGGAACTAAACTTCTAATTGTCATGTCTTTTCTCCTTTTGTTTTGTTGGAGACGGGGTTTCGCCTCCATTCTGCTGTTATCCTTTCGTGTGTTCGTCGCTCGGACCTCCCGAGTGACGTGTTGTTTTTTCAAGATATGCGCAGGAACAGAAGTTTGCCCAGTTCATCAATGGCCGCATTGGTCGGCTTAACGCCGCCCCTGGAGTAGATGGCATCATGCAGCTGGTCGAATTTACGCTGGATCGCCCGGAAGTCCCCACGGTGATACTCAGCGGAAAGATCCTGAAGCAGGCGGGAACGGGAATCGGAAATCGGCTTGGCAATCTCCCGCCACAAATCCTTGCGTGGCAGGTCGGAAATCTGGGCATCTTTTTCCAGATCGAAAATGAAATTGTTGTCACCATCCCATACCCAGACAAAGCGGAACGGCTTGCCTTCATCCGCCCCCAGTCCGGCTTTGAACTTGGCGTCATCCTGAATGGAAGGACGGGCGGCATCGCCGGGATCTGCAGCCGCAAAAAGCACGACCGGCTCGTCACCATCCATTGCCACCAGATCCGCTGTGGCGTCCATGCTGCCGTCGCCAAACGGATCAAAGAGCTGAAAGTCCTCAATCAGTTTTTCGTAACCCAGTTCGGCAAGTTGCTCCCGGGCCTGTTCCCGGAGCTTGCCCGGTGCACTGTCTTTTTTCTTAGCCATAATTATCTATCCTCCTGCCGGTTGGGCCGGTTAAAAATATTCGTATTCACTGTCATAAACTGAGACCGTAAAGCCTGCTCCACCGCCGGTGCGCTTAGCCCGGTTGTTTTGGTTACTTCCATCACCACATTGGCAATCGGAACACCGGGTTTCCCCAGCGCTTTGAAATATTGGATTGCCGCATCATGGATCACCTCCTCATCGGACTTTCCGCTGCCGCGTGTGGTCCATTTGGCGCTGGCCAGATAGGGAGTGAACTTTTCCTTCACCATTGAATTGTCATTCGGTTCACAACATACATAAGATTCATTATCGATGCGTTCAAATTTTGGATT
>JAAZFF010000261.1 GCA_012511845.1 Lentisphaerota bacterium | reverse complement strand
CCTATGAACACAGCTATATTTTCCAGATCCAGTCTGGAAGCAGCTTCCAGAGTTTCGTTCAGGCGATCTGTTGCTTCTACACGTTCGGTACCATACCAGCCAAATTCAGGTCTGTAGCAAAGTATTCGCGCTCCGCCTGCTCCTTCCCACCAAAATGCCGGTTTGGATAATGGCAGATTGCGGGGGGCGGGACGTGTAAATAAAAACCCGGTCATGCCTGCTGCTGCTATTATTTCCGGGAGTCCGGCAGTATGCCCGAATGAATCGGCAGCCCATGCTACCCGAGGGCGGAATTGAAATTTTTCAGCAAGGTATGAAAGTCCGTTGGCATAATGACGTGAAAAAGTCTCTGTTGCAGGCAGATTGTTGTCGGACTGCACTTCTGTTGCACCTATTATTTCCCATCTTCCGCTTTTTATATATTCTTTTATACGAGCAAATGTTTCGGGGTCATATTTTTCGATATGACGATAAATTGAAATTTCGCCACGACAAAAAGTTAATTCAGGAAATTCATCCATTAAATTGAGTACTGTTCGCGATGTGCGAATTCCTTCGTTAAGCCCCTCCTGCCAGTTCCATAGCCAGACAGGGTCGAGATGAGCGTTCGGTATTAAATGGAATGTCTTTTTTTTCATTGCACTTCTAATTCATTAAGGTTTTTGATATAACAAAGTACGATCAGTATTCCGTTGTGAGATTTGAAGAACAGTTTACAAAGAAAACTCTTTTAAAACAACTATTATATAAGTTTGCTGCGATCAGTTGTATCTTCATCTTTCCAAAAACGTGGAGGAGTATCAGAATCACTTATGTATTGAATTGCTTTCGAGGTGATCTGTTTGCCTTTTGCCCTTACTCCTTTTACAGCCACGGCTTCTTCCGGGTTGAAGACCTTCTGCCCGATACGCTGCCCTTTGGCAGGCTTGAATTTTATCCAAATTTGTTCTGGAGTCCCCTCTGCGAATATCCGTATGTCGCCTTCTACAGGCAACAGGTTGTAATCCCTGTTCATGATAAGACCTCCGAAAGAGAAGCGTTTTATGCAACTGAAAGGAATTTCTTTTTCCGTATACACCAGTGTATACAACTGATCCCGATCATGGATAGCGGCATAAAGCATGTTGTTATCCACGAAAACCCTGTCTTCAGGTGCGGGTATTAAGTTGTATTTTCCGTCAGGCCATACAACAATAATCCTGTCTAGCGGTGAGCACTTGAAAAGTTCTTTTCCTGTTTTTATGTTCCCCCCGAGGAAGCCGGTTTCGGGGTCGTAATTAATTGTCAGTTTGGTAGCAGTTATCTCGCGAACTTCTATAGTGCTGAATGTAGCAATTTCTGTACGCCGAGGGAATCGCTCTACTGTAACTTTTTTCGTTTTGGATGTTGTTTTTTTCGAAGACCTCTTTTTACCTTTGCCTTTTTTCTTAGAATCGGTTTCAGGGTCCGGTTTGGCAGTCTCTTCTACTTCTATGTCAATAAATTTATATTTCTTAATCAAACTTTTCAGATAGTTGATTGCATATTTTTTTATTGAAGCAATGTTTTTATCTACCTCTGCCATTTCAGCCATTATTGCTTCCAATTCATCGCGATTTCTATTCATGTCGTAGAGGGAAATCCTGCGAATCCTGACTTGAAGGAGTTTCTCTATGTCGTCATCGGTTATTTCACGATACAGCCTGTCTTTAAAAGGCAAAAAACCACTCCTGATTTCTGCTTTTATCTGGTCGTACTCTGTACACGTTTCGATACGCTTGTAAATTCGCTCTTCAATAAAAATCTGTACCAACGTCTTTTCGTGCTGTTCATCTTCCAGCTCGCGTCTTCGAATTTCCAGTTCCTGATTCAGAAGATTTATCAGTTTTTCAGTGTTGGCTTTAAGAATTTCTGAAACTGTACGTTCACATGGACGATTGTTTTCCAGGACTACCATCTGGCTAGTAATCTTCTGTTCGCATTTCGTAAATGCATAAAGAGACTGTATTGCTTTTTCAGTAGAAGTGCCGGAGGTAAGGGTCAATATTATTTCTACGTCAGCCGCTGTAGCATCCTGAATTGATTTTACCGTAACTTTTTTCCTGCGGGCTGCGTACTCGATCGATACTATCAGCGATTCAGTAGTTTCACCGTACGGAATTTCTTTTATCGCTAATGTGTTGGTGCCTTTGGGCACAATTCGTGCGCGTCTAGTTATACGACCGATTCCACCACTGTATTCTGATACATCGAGAAGACCTCCGGTCTGAAAATCTGGCAAAATGGAAAATGGTTCATTGCTGATGATCGAAATCTGTGCTTCCAGCAACTCTATAAAATTATGTGGGAAAATGCGTGTAGCGAGTCCTACAGCTATGCCT
>JAAZFF010000260.1 GCA_012511845.1 Lentisphaerota bacterium | reverse complement strand
TTCCTCACTCGAACCCGATTTTGCCTCTTTGCAGCAATCCAGATTGGCTAAACGCCTCCTGTCATCAAATAGTGAGGAAATCGTACATAATGGAAGCCACAAGTTTTCAAGTGATCTGCCAATCTTGAGCGATTAAGACCTATTTCCCGAGTGCCTGTCAGTTTCGCCACCCGGTAGGATTTAGCTGTATGAATCAGATTCGGTTCATTGGCAATAATCAGCAGACCATCAGATCGCAGAATTTTTCTGGTTTCATCAAGAGCAAGACGCCAATCATAAACATGGTGCAAAGCCTCGTAAATAATTACTGCATCAAACTCATTTTCATCATCGATATCTTTACTAAGAGTCTCCATTGCAGCTGTTCGATACTGCAGCTTGCCTTTAATCGCAAGATGTTCAAATGCGGCAGCTCTGTTTTTGGCAAGAGTCACGGTGGACGGATCAAGTGTGCTTCCGGTAACCTCATACCCCATTCGGGCAAGTAATTCAGATAACCAACCCGCTCCGCAACCAAGTTCAAGAATGCGAGCGGGCGGTAGAATATTGGCATTTTTCAGGATTCTTTCGATGCGCATGAAATCTCGCAGGAGCTTGTGCATTTCTCTACCTCCCCAGAAAGGTTTTGACATGCCGATTTGATTCTTTGCATTACGCGAGACTCCTGGAAGATTGTCCAAATATTCTATTTCGCGACGGTATGCAGCCTCGAGAGATTCGGCAGGATTCGGTGGAAATGTCCCATCTAAAGTATCCCGTGCTATAAGATAAGCCGTAATCAATAGTTTTTGCCGCGTGTTTAAAAAGAACATGAAATTTTGACAGTTTGCTTCCCAGAGTTTTTCTCCTGATTTAGCAAAAGACGTGCGCAGGAATAGTTTTAATAGATATGATATCATGCTGTACAAACCCAACTTGCAAAAAATCCCGAGTAAAAACAAAAGAATGCTTGAATTATTTCTCCATATAAACCTTTAGCAGTCATAGAAATCAATGCGCTATGACCTGAAGTGCAGGAAAAATTAAAATCAGTACAGAGTAACATGCGTAAATGTAAACACCGAGCTAAAAGAGTTATGATTTCAGAAGAGTATCATACACCACGCACCGGGGCAACACCTTAACTGAAAAAGAACAGTGAATTTTCAGTTTTCTGATAAAAGCAGTGTAGTTCGTTCATTGCTGTACCTAAGAGAACAAGGTAGAGCAAAAGCTCTATGATCCGAACCTACTCCGCAAATCGCCAAAAACAGTTGAACCGTTTTTAAAAGGTTGTTAGGCACTGGGACCGCGAGGCTCCGTACTCGCAGATCTGTTGCTAGAAGGGTTATTGAACCTGGGGGGATTAGTGCTGTTGTCAGACAGCTCAGACAGGTCAAACAAAATCCGAGTCCGGAGTCCGAAGTCCCGAGTCAAATGGCGCCATGGAGTCGTGGTATCACGGCGTCAAAATCGATTCTTTCGACTCTATCGATTCGCTCGATTCCATCGATAATTCATTAACTACTCAGCAGTGCGAATCCCCCCAGGTATGCCAGTGCTACAGTCAGAACACCTTACCTCGATGCCTCGTTTTTGGCATCAATTAGCTTCTAACGCCCTGTATTATTAGTAGTATGGAGCAGATTTAACTAATAAAAGATAAAATTGCAATTGGAAAACAGAATGACACTGTTTACTGCTTACATCTCCTTAATCTAGGACTACAAAACGCCGATTTTGATGAAGTGACCGGACTGTCTGTGTTGGATATCGCTGAACTCTACATTTCACTCATCAAGCACTAGGCATTCGCAGGAAGGGAACCGATGCGAGACACTGAGGATGTCGGCGTAAGGAGGGGCAAATGCGGAAATGCAGCACAGAGGCTTCAAATTGCTGGACCTTTGCACAACGGGATACGCAGGGTAGGGACGGCTCTCCGTAGCGGTCCGTAGGCTCGGCAAGCCGAGCCTCTGCCCTACCCAACAGCAGTTCAACACATCCACAAGGAAGAACTGAAATTCTTGTTGGCGCTCTTCCATAATCACATTCAACTTGTTATACTGTAACCCCATTGACTGCAAGTTGCTATTGTTCTTTAAATTGGTTTGAAAATGAAGACATCTCCTTATTCTTATGATTCCTACTCCAAAACAGCATCACTACTCGGCGAAGCCGTATGCAAGTCGCTGGGGCTGTTTGTAATCCCTGATGACTTCGTGTTATCTGTCGTTGTACCGGTATACAACGAGGAAGCTACGTTAAAAACTCTTGTTGATGCTGTAGTCAACGTTCCGATAAAAAAGCAGATAATACTCATTGATGACTGTAGCACTGACAACTCCCGCTCTATAATGGAATCGCTTGCCGAAGAACATAAAGATGGCTCGTTCAATACCATCACGTTGCTGTTTCATGAAAAGAATAAAGGTAAAGGAGCTGCTCTGCGTACTGGTTTCGCTCATACAACCGGTGATGCCGTAGTTATACAGGATGCCGATCTTGAATACAACCCCGATGAATATCCCATGCTTCTCAAGCCAATTATTGAAGGCAAAGCTGATGTAGTATACGGCAGTCGCTTCCTTGGCAATCATGAACATCGAGTCCTGTACTATTGGCATTCAGTTGGAAATAAATTTCTTACAATGTTGTCGAACTTCTTTACGAACCTGAATCTCACAGACATGGAGACTTGTTATAAGGTTTTCCGCACTGAATGTATTAAAGAAATACTTCCCAGGCTTCAGCAGAATCGGTTCGGATTTGAGCCCGAAGTTACGGCTTATATTGCAAAAAACAACTACCGGATATATGAAATCGGAATCAGCTATTCCGGTCGCACATATAAAGAGGGCAAAAAAATCGGCTGGAAAGATGGAGTAAAAGCAATCTGGTGCATCCTTAAGTACGGATTTTTCGCATAGAGTTCAATCAATTGAAGTTTTATATTATGAGAGAACTTTCAACAACACATTGAGAAAGTAGAATTATGAAGTCTGTATTATTGTAAAAACAAACAATACATATAGTTCCTCCCTTTTCCCTAATTTTATCTGTTTCATCCTGATTCGAGCACTCTTGTCACCTTATCACAAAACTGCTAAAATTAACGTACCATGACAAATTTTCTGACAGAAGATCATACATACGCTGTATTAACCGGCGACATTGTCAACTCCAGAGGCATGTCCGCAGACAAGCTGCACTATCTGCTTCAAGAAATGAAGGCAGCAACCTCCACTTTCAAACACCATCATCCTCATAGTATATGCGGAGGTTTAATTGTCATGCAAGGTGACCGCTGGCAGATTCTGCTCAAGCAACCTCAAAAAGCCCCACGCATAATGACATT
>JAAZFF010000259.1 GCA_012511845.1 Lentisphaerota bacterium | reverse complement strand
GCATTGCTGATATTGCAATTTTTTAAAAAAGACTTTTCCAGTGACGGGCTGCGGGCAACAGAGGAGGCAATAAGGCAGGATTTGGCACGACAGCAGAGTTTTCAGGCAAATGAAGCAAGAGCCTTGCGCGAAGATGTCAGCAAGCTGCTTGATGAGTTGAGACGTGCGGCGCAAGTGCAGCGAAACGAGCTGGCGGAAACACTTGATCGCATGGCAAAGAATCAGGATCGAAAACTTGACGAGGTGCGCAAAACATTAAGCGAAACTCTTGAGAAAATGCGACTTGATAATCAGAGCAAGCTCGATCAGATACGCAATACGGTTGATGAGAAGCTTCATAAAACTCTCGAAAAAAGGCTGGGGGAAAGTTTTGAAAGGGTAGGGAAACGCCTGGAGGATGTTTCAAAGGGACTTGGTGAAATGCAGCAACTGGCTACGGGGGTCGGCGATCTCAAAAGGGTCCTGACGAACGTAAAGGCAAGAGGCACATGGGGCGAATACCAGCTCGATGCTATAATGTCAGAAACACTGACGGTTGAGCAGTTTGGCAGAAACGTAAAAACAAATCCCAAGACAAACGCTCATGTGGAGTTTGCCATTAAATTGCCGGGGCGGGATGGGGAGGGTGAATCCCAGCTGTGGTTGCCGATCGACTCCAAGTTTCCCATGGAAGATTATGAGCGATTGCAGATTGCATTGGAAAACGCTGATCGTGAGGAAGCGGAAAAAGCCTTGCGTCAACTCGAGCGCCAGGTAATCATTTCGGCAAAGGACATTACAAAATATCTCGCTCCCCCGCATACGACAGACTTTGCCATAATGTTTTTGCCTACAGAAGGTCTTTATGCCGAGGTGCTACGTTTGCCGGGACTTGCCGACAGGGTTCAGAGGGAGTTCAGGATAACACTCGCCGGTCCAACAACTCTGACGGCGTTACTCAACAGCTTGCAGATGGGCTTTAAGACGCTTGCAATTGAACAGCGTAGCAGCGAAGTATGGCGTGTGCTCAGTGCTGTAAAGAGCGAATTCCTGAAGTTTGGTGAAGTTTTCGAAAAGGTGCAGAAAAAAATCGGAGAAGCTGATAGGGAGTTAAAACAGGCGCAAGTACGAACAAGGGCAATGCAGCGCAGCCTGCGTGAAGTAGAAGAATCTTCCGTGGAAGATTCCTCTGAGTTTTTGGAATTGCAGGAAAAAGAGCTTTTGCCAGAGAGCAGTGGTTAGTGGGCAGCGGGCAGAACTTGTCCGCCGCAAGCTTTCGGGGGCTCAGCAGCCGTGATGCGAGTACGGAGCCTCGCGGTCCCAGTGCCCTACCTTGCTCAGCAAGCATAATCCAGAGCAGGCGCTCAGGGCTCCCAGCCACTCAGTAATCGGGCACAGACAAGAATGTCCGTGCTACAGTTTGCGGCGGTTTGCGGAGAAACCAGCCCTACCTTGCGGCGAATGAGAAAACTACCTACTACCCACTGCACACTGATCAATGCCTGGCTTGCCGGGCCCTTCGCTACCCACTACCCGCCTTGCCGGACCTGTTATTATCTGGCGATAAGCAATGTGGCATGCGGCGCAGCAACAACGGCAAACCAGCCCAGAGAGTCGAGGTCATTTGCTTCGAGGCGGTAGCCTGAAAGTTCCTCGGTGGCAACTTTCTGCCAGCCTGAGCCCGTATGTTTTAACAGCACAGGCTTCATGCTGCCGACAAGAGAATGATCATAGCGGACATGGAGATCAACCTTATAGGGAGCGGCAACCGATGTGGTGAAGTCCCAGATGCTCGATACGGACCCGCGCACCGAGAGTGTTTCGACGTCAGGTATGTCCGTTCTATCAGTTGCGTACAGGGAACCGGTGACAGTTTTATTTTCCCACGTTCCATCTGTGTAAACAAATCTGGCAGAGTTTACAAGGTCAATTTCATCGTCTGCAGGATTCTCACCCCACGTCATGATCCCGCCGGATGCCGCACGCATTGTGCTGATATTCATGCGCAATCGTCCTTTTTTGACAGCGTACCAGCCATTTGTGGAATCGTTTTCAATCGTGTTGTCCATTTGAGCGGGATGACTTGCTTAACTCCCGTTGATTCCGGAGAGGTCCAAATCTTGTTCCTCACCGAAACCGTCAGCTACAACGAGTCCGTTATTTATAAACAATGGAGTTGCGGTGTTGCGTGCAAAAACAAAACGACCGTAACCACGAATGAGACCGAATCCGCTTTCGCTTTCACGGACTGTGTGTGCGACTCTGTCGTTGTTTACTGAAGCTCCAAGCATCCATAACTCACCGTGCCCCTTCAAGCCGATTTTCATGGCATAGCCATTGTGCTGCCGTATTG
>JAAZFF010000258.1 GCA_012511845.1 Lentisphaerota bacterium | reverse complement strand
GCAACTTACGCAGACATATGTGATGCAATGAAGAAAGCGTCCGAAGGCGAGCTTAATGGCACACTCGGATATACTGATGAAGCCGTCGTTTCTACCGACTACATCGGATGCCCCAAAGCATCAACATTTGACGAAAAAGCAGGCATAGCGCTTGATGATACCTTCGTAAAGGTCGTCGCATGGTACGATAACGAATGGGGTTACTCCAATACCGTCCTGAAGATGGTAAAAGTAATCTGCAAGTAACATATACTCTACAAGCTTGAAGACGCAACCCTGCCGAACAATGGCGGGCGTCTTCAGGCTTTTTATTTTTAATCGGCAATATATAAATAATCAAGGTTGTGACAATGAATAAAAAGACAATTAGCGATATCGATTTAAAAGGTCGCCGTGTTATCATGCGGGTGGACTTTAATGTTCCTATAAAAGATGGAATAATTACAGACGATACGCGCATCCAGGCAGCCCTGCCCTCAATTAAATATATTTTAGAGCAAGGAGCCAGCCTCGTTCTGATGTCCCACCTCGGACGCCCAAATGGGAAGGTTGATATGGCTTTCACTTTGCGTCCTGTAGCAGAGCGCCTTGCAAGCTGCCTGGCACAACCAGTCGATTTTGCAGAAGATTGCCAAAATGCCAGCGCCAAGGTCGATGCCCTAGGTCCCGGCGAAGTACTGATGCTTGAAAACACTAGATTCTATGCAGCGGAAGAGGGCAAGGCGAAGCAGAAAGAAGGACAGGGTGATGAGGATTTCGCCAAGGTTAAGGCGGAACTCAAGGCGGCAAAACAGGCGATGGCAGAAAAGCTTGCCTCGTATGGCGATGTTTATGTAAATGACGCCTTCGGCACGGCTCATCGCGATCACGCTTCTACAGCATCAATTTGCAAATATATAAAGTCAAAGGGCGGGCAGTGCGTAGCCGGCTTCCTGATGGAAAAAGAGCTCGAGTATCTCGGTTCGGCAGTTGAGGATCCGAAACGCCCGTTTGTGGCAATTCTAGGAGGAGCCAAAGTCTCGGATAAGCTGGCAGTTGTTCAAAACCTGCTTGCTAAAGTCGACACCCTTATTATAGGTGGAGGAATGGCGTACACCTTCCTCAAGGCTCAAGGCCACAATGTTGGCAACTCCCTCTGCGAACTTGATCAGCTTGATTACGCAAGAGACATGATTGCCAAGGCGAAGGAGAGAGGGGTAAAATTTCTGTTGCCGGTCGACAACGTTGCGGCAGATAAATTTGACGCAGAGGCAAACACCCAGCTCGTCAGTAATGATGTTCCCGAAGGATGGATGGCACTTGATATAGGTCCGGAAACTGCCAAACTTTATTCTGAAGCAATCAAAGACGCCCGGACAGTTGTATGGAACGGCCCTATGGGATGTTTCGAAATGCCGGCATTTGCAAAAGGAACGTTTTCAGTATGTGAGGCCGTATCAGAAATAAAAGATAATGGCGGCATATCAATCATAGGCGGAGGAGACTCCGTAAGTGCCGTCAAACAATCAGGTCTCAGTGAAAAAATGAGCCATATATCAACAGGTGGCGGCGCATCACTGGAGTTCCTTGAAGGCAAGGAGCTCCCCGGATGTGCAGCACTTGATGACAAATAAGTGATTAAATAAAACTAACCATTTTAAATTTTACTTTAAACTCCTGCACAAATGTGCGGGAGTTTTTTGCCCTAGCCCTGTCTCGCATTCTGAGAAGGACACGTATAATCGTTTCGCACCCGTACACGATTTGACCGTCTAATCCCCGTGTACGGAAAGCCTGTCCCGCCTCCCGAGAAAAGGTAGGGCGGAGCTCGGCAAGCCGGGCAGTGATCAGTAGGCAGCAGGTAGTAGGCAGTTTTCTCATGAGCCACGGACTGTAGCACGGACATTTCTGTCTGTGCCCGCCTGCTGAGTGGCTGCTGAGCACTGGGACCGCGAGGCTCCGTACTCGCACCACGGCTGCTGAGCCTCTGCGTCTCCGCATATCTGCGTGAGATAATGTGCGCCTGCTTAGAAACTGCCCACTGTCCACTGCCAGCTGCCCACTGCCAGAAGGGCAAGGTAGGACGCGTTTCTCCCGGCTTCGTCCGTTAAATACGCCCGTCTTCGAATCCTACGCCGGGGCAAGCCCACAAACCGCCGTAGCTGCTGGGCTCTCGGACTGGTCCGACTCGTCAGACTAATCCCGAATCCCTAGTCAAATAAAAGTAATCGAGAACTAAGCCAATTCATGCAACAGGTTTTATTTAGAAATATTGATCAATTCTCCCGCCGGTCCTAGCAAGGCATCATCCCCGGGTTCTTCTTCGCTGTTCCATTTGATATTGCATTTCAACAGCAACAAGCACATATAGGAATGCGCTAAGCAATCTGATTTCTTACCCACTTATCATGAGAAGTGAATATGGGGAGCACTTTTAAAAATAACACCTTTGACAATCACCTTGGCTGTGATAATATATTTTGAGAAAGAAACCTTCAACGCTTGGAGACGACTATGAGTGTTATAAGCATGGAAGAGATTGCAGACAAGAGATGGCGTAACATGCTGATCATGTGTGACTACACGGCTTTTGGAACATTATGGTGTGTCTCTGAAAATGTGTGGAAAACTACCCTTCCCGACAGGAAATATGACAAGGAAAACAATCGAAAAATCCGACCTGCTGAAAGTAAAAAAATCTCAACTCTATAATATGCGCTCCCGAATTCATAAAACTCTCGCCGAAATCGACTTCGTGAATGCTGTTGAGAGTCTCAGCTCGCCCGATCTCTTCTACTTTCATGCACCAGTCCCTATGGCTGCAGCCGGCACTGAGCTTGTCGCTACAGTCATTTTTCCTGCTGCAACAGGTAAAAATGCCAGCGCAGAGGTGCGGAAGGGCGAGGCAACTCTGCTGGCAATGCATGAAGTTGAGCAGGATAACAGCTACATGATCTGGAGCATAAAGACATCCCCTCTTAAAAAAGAATTGCTGCCGGGTCTTCCGGCGACTCTGCAATTCAAGATTGGTGACCAACTGCAGAGCCTTAACGGCTGGACCACAATTGATGGTTTAATGGTTGAATTTGAACAACCCGGAGATGACCTCTATCAAGCTATTTGCCTGGCAACGAAAAAAAACAACGTTCGGATTGGAATATTTCTATAGAAAACGCTTTATCCAAGTGAAGGCAATTAAGCCACAACCAAAAATGGACAAAACTATGAATAACACACCCCAAGCCCCGCCAGTAACAATAATCGCCTCATCATCGGCATTGTCGATCTGAGCATCCACAAAAATAACTCCAAGTTCTAAGAGCCTACGTGTATTCTTTTTGACAAAGTCCGCTGTACGTTTTTTAGATAAATTCCTTGAGTTTTATTGCCCTGGTGGGATGTCGAAGTTTTCTAAGCGCCTTGGATTCAATCTGGCGAATACGCTCGCGCGTCACATTGAAAATTGCGCCAATCTCCTCAAGGGTTCGTTCCGTGCCGTCATGCAGTCCGTACCTCAACAATAAGACTTGCGACTCCCGTTCGGGTAACGCTAACAAAAGGGTTTGCAACTTCTGAGCAAGGGCGGCATTGTCCAATTCTTCATCAACCGAACGAATCGAAAAGCAATTGGAAATGAGTGCTTCGTTTCCCTTGGTTGCAAGCAGGTCTTCAATGGAGAGCGGTTCTAGCATTGCCTCAAATAGCTTAATGGCGGTTATTACTGGTACTTTGGCATCCTCAGCGACTTCGTCGCAGGATGGTATCACCCCGACTTGGCTATATAGCTTTTTTCGGCTTGCTTTAAGCCTCTTGACTATTTCGTACACATGTACCGGTAGCCTGATGGTTCGACCTTTGTCAGCTGCTGCCTTGCTTATATACTGCAGAATCCACAGCGAAAGGTACGAGCCAAGGTTGCCATGTTTGCTTGCATCATACTGCCGTATTGCCCTCATTAAGACCATGCTCCCTTCTTGAATGGCATCGTCCAGTTCAAAGTCTTCATCTTTATGAAAACGCAATGCAATCCTGACGACTACACGAAGATACATGTCAAACAGTCGGCTGAAGGCATATTGGTTTCCACTGTTCATTTGTGTGATCAGCGGACGCCACTCCCGATTTTGCGGAGGGCGTACATTTCGGATATAATCAATCAACCTTTTCTGTCCTGAAGAAGTTGCTAAAATTTCAACATATATTTCCTCATAATCGATCTGGGCATAATCGCTATCATCATCCTCGGCCGCCGCATCATCCGCAAAAATAACACCTAATTCTAGGAGCCTGTCCATCACGCGGTTTATGCCAACCAATGAAACTCCGGCGTCACTCATCACCGACAGAGCTTCCTCTTCACTCAGGAAGCCTTGTTC